>JAQTZZ010000001.1 GCA_028687545.1 Candidatus Wallbacteria bacterium | reverse complement strand
CAACGCTATAGTTTTTTTGGCCATCGGTTTGCTCCTTTATTGAAACTTGGTCGTGGAAATTTTGGAGTTTCCGATGGCTATTATATTTTCAGACTGCTTTTTTTACACCACTTCCGGGGATTTTATCCATCATTTTCTATGAATATTCAATTACTCCATACTCAATATAGTGAGTTTTGAGCAAGCTTTGCCCGTCCCCATACCCAATCTTTCAGCCTTGGTCAAATTTTCGATCCAGGGAGCATGCCGAGCGGAATAAAATTAGTAGTCTGAAATCCTAATTAAGTCGGAAGAAAATTTTCCGATTCGATAAGACTCCTTTGTGCTCATACTTGTAGACCCCGTAAACGATATCCAGAAAATAGCGAGCATAAAATCTAATTTTGGAAAATAGTATTCATGGACATCTGTTATCAAGCATTAGTGAAATCAGGAAATTCTAAAAATGATTTATGATCAGATCAAGAAGGATTAAAAAATGTTCCCATAGAAGCAGTCCTATGGTAAAGGTGGTGGAGAGTATTCTGCCGGTATCAGAATTTCTACAGTGCGTGCCTCCTGCCATTCCAAGAGACCATCAGTCCACACAAGAGTACTTCCCGATAATGTGCCAGATACAAATAGCTTTATCAACTCATCTTCAACAATTGGACCCTTTCGTTGCCCTGAGTCAACATAAAACCAATACTTTATTTGTTTTAATTCAGATTTATCATCGGAGACTAGATAGATGCTGCTTTCCACGGAATTATCTGAATTGTTAGGTATCCCCTGTTGCATCTTAATTGCAATAAACACATTTACTACTGGCAAAATGAACATCTGCACGAAAATTGATAATAAAATAACTGGTGAAACGAATTTTTGTCCAAGGAAAATACTTACAAGGAACAACATATACAATATTGAAGCGCATGACACAGTGATTAATGAAAAATCGTTATCTTGCTCTTTGTACAAAAAAAATTGCCAGGGACCTAGAGCCATTCCCCAAGACCAGAGTAAATAAGGGATTATCCCAAACAAACTTGAACCATGATAAAAACTAATGCAAAAATTAAATGCCAATGCACAAGTTCCGACTATGAGAAAATTAATATAAACTTGATATAGAAACCCAAAGAAATAACCAATTGGATTATTCTTCATAAGTAGTTTAGATCCAATCGGTAGAAATAGCATACAGGGTAGCATTAAAAACGATAAAATAAAGTGTGAAGTACAAAGAAGAACAAAGCCAACAATGATTAACTTCCAATTTCCCAAAGTCATTAACCAAATCCCTGCAATGAGGCCACTTAAGAGGTTCATTATAAAAATTGGGACACCTAAGGAAATAAGAAGTTTTTCGAGAAATTTCATAGGACTTAACCTATAACAAACAATTGTGTATATATTGCAGTAAAATCGTATGTCAGTCAACCAGATAAACCCAATTTCATATTCATACCCAAATCCAGGGTAGTACCTTCCAATCAATTCTCTGCTCTTAACCATGCACAGTGAGCTCTCCAATACCTTGAAAATAAGCAATAAAATGGTAAAATAGCAAAGAGCCCAACATCGAAAAAAGAGCTTTTCGCCGCCTGCTCGCCTTGAACTTGAAGAGATCGGCTAGCATACAGCAGTGCCTGTAAAGAAGAAACCCAGGAAAAAAGCAGTAAGTAATGAGTAAAGTCTGGGGATGTATGAATAGGAACATTATATGATGCCTAAGTACAGCACAGATTTTCAAGAAATTGGCCATTGTGGTGGCAAATTTACAATATATGCAAAAACTGCTGAAAATGGACGGCGTCAGTATCAAATAGGCTACAGTCATTGTAGACCGACCGCTGCATCGTTGTTTGCTATTTATGCCCTACCCGAAGGTATTCCAGTTGGAACAATCCAATCCGGTTATATTGGTACTCCGTGTAACCCTCCTCCTTGCAAAGGTTGTCTGACTATCTATATTGCTTCAGATAGCCTCGGAATGTTTGGCCATCAATGTCAAAAATGCAAAAAGTATTGGAGATCAGCAAGCACTCCTACTAAGTGGAAAATGACGTGCCCATACTGTGGCTTTCAGGCTGAAAGTCACGAATTTCTTGCGGTAGGGCAGCTTAAATTTGTTGAATCCTGCTGTATGCTTATTGAGCAGGCAATGCTATCAGAACAAGATGGAGAATATGTTATTGACATGGACAAAGTAGCCGACGCTGTTGGTAAAGGAGGAGAGAAGCCAGAGTTTTATTACGCTGAGGAGAGTCAGCAAAACAAATTCTGTTGTTCCGCTTGCAACGAGAGTAACGACATTTTAGGTCGATATGGTTATTGTTGCTGTTGTGGCACGCATAATGGACTGGATGAGCTTGAAAAAGACATCAAATCAATTCGCGAAAGAATCACCACGACAGTTCGATACGAAGATTATGTCAAGGATGCTATATCCGCGTTTGACAGTTATGCACGTCAGATCGGGAAACAACTGGCAGGGCGTATTCCCATGACATCCAGACGTCGGAAGGACTGGGAGAAAAGATTGTTTCATAAATTAGGGTCATGTGTTAAAGATCTTCAAGACAATTTCGATATCGATTTGTTTAAAGGGTTCAATCAGAGCGATAAAGATTTCGCAATTCTCATGTTTCATAGACGCCATATTTATGAACATAACGGCGGTGAAGTTGATGATAAATACATTCAAGCTAGTGGGGATACTTCCGTTCGCCCCAAACAAGTGATCAGGGAAAGTAAGGAAACTGCACTAAAGATATCTGAGCTCGTAATGAAGATGGGAAAAAACCTTCACGATGGTTTTCATGAAATCTTTGTTCCCGAAGAAGAGTCACTTCAGATTAAGAAACGAAATCCTTCGCGCCAGCAATGAAAACACATGAAAGAAAATGAAAATGCACAATCAAAACCAAAAATTTAGTTTAGCAGTATTTCCATTTTTGAAAACAAAAAAACCAGTCACCATTGGGAAAATTTTGTTTAGTTCTACAGATGATACAAATGGGTTAACCGCTGAACAAAAAGTATTGGTGGACGAAATTGTTAACATGCTGTTTTTAAAAGATAACCTTCAAATTAAAGCAGCATCTTACGCTTTTATACCCTACATAGACATGGACCATCCGAGGGATCATTTTGAAAAGCTAAAAAACATTCAAGCCTTTGTAGCATACATCTATGCAAGCCCTCGACATGAGTTTGGGGATATCTTCCTGGCCCCGGAAACCGCAAGTATGGCAGTTTTTTCACCCGGGAAAATATCCAAGAGTCTAGTTAGCCCACATGATCATGTAGAAGAAGTTCAGAAATCATCAGAATTAATTGCTGATGAACGCGGTGAAATTGATGGATATGCAGGCATGTATAATTTCAAACATCCCTTTTGGGTTTCAAGAGGCTCACGCTTATATGGGCCGATACCTAATCCATCTCTAAATAATTCACAGAATTTGTGCGCCACCGTTGGTATTGCGAAAAGTATCAGATGCGATTATCGATTACTTTATGAACTCCTGACTAAAGAAAAAACTAACACCTCGGAACGTGTTTTCAATGCCCTGCAGTGGTTTAATGCCGCAAACAGTGAGGCCAACACCCATGCAGCTGCGATTGTAGATCTCTCAATAGCTTTTGAATCGATGTTAGCCTTGCCGTCAAGTGAAAAAACTGATCGTTTTGTTGACACGATATCATTACTTCTAGGAAGAATTCCAAGGCTGCAGGACTGGGCAAGGCAATTCTATGATACTCGTTCACAAATTGTGCATGCAGGGGATTCTCAGGTATTAAAGTTTATAGTCAAAGAATCAAGTAAAACTAAAGACTGGCGAGAGTATCAATCTCTTCTTTCGTATGGACGTCAAATTTTTCAACTATGTCTAGGAACGCTTCTAACTGGAGCCGATTTAGCGGAAAATTCAAATCTAGCAGACAAATTTTTTACCAATGGAGAAAGGTTCCTAGGAATTAGCAGAATCCTCAGCGACAACAAAGTAGAACCGTTTAAGCGTTTGGAAAGTATCGCTCCTATTATTTCTGCTGTTGAGCAATACAGGTATGTTTCAGAAAGTAATTTCAAACTCGACCCAATGATCGACTCAGTTCATCTCGCTGCAAAAACTCTTTTGGAATGTCAGGGGAATGTGACACCTATTATTAATACCCTTTTGATGGAATTAGTAAACTCAAAAAAAACTTCTGATCATTTTATTGAAATGGAAGTGATTGGAAATCTCAGTGGAACTTTAAAATCATTGGGCTCAGCAGAAAATGATTATTTAATCGAAGTATTTCGCAATCTTGTTGATGCTGTATGGCGCTTTGTAGCTATTCACTTCTTCTGGTTGAAAGAAAACAAACTGGATTTAAAGAGGGATTAGGTAGATAAAATTCAGCTTGACGGCTATAGCCAAATCGAATTTACTTTAATGGTATGTGCGTGGGAACTTATCGAGGTATAACGAAATGAAAAACTCCATTATTTACTGCCACGTATCCACCAAAGAGCAAGCAGAGCTTGGTTACAGCCAGGACTGAAACTGACCAAGGATGAATTCGCCTTCTATTCAGCACTGGAGACCAATGACAGCGCTGTGAAGATCCTGGGGGATGAGATACTGAAAACCATTGCCAAAGAGATAGCTGACAAGGTCCGCAAGAATACAACCATAGACTGGACGATTAAGGAGAGTGCAAGAGCTAAGCTCATGGTCATTGTGAAGCGGACACTGAACAAGCATGGATATCCGCCGGATAAGCAGCAGAAGGCGGTGGTGACGGTACTGAAGCAGGCTGAGGTGATGGCAGATCATTGGGTGGAGGAGTGAGAAGAGATTTTATCCCAGATCCTCAATATCAAGGTTGTAAGATCAAACAATTTATCCTGATTTATAAAACTTCTTTTCAAAATGATTAAAGAACATATTTCAGGATAGAATGACACAAATTAATCTTGAATTGTAATTTTAGTTGTATTTCGAAATAATTAGTACGTATAATGAGATAAATTCTCATTCGGGGTAACCAATGCTACTCAAATTTTCAGTAGAAAATTGGATGTCTTTCAGAGACCGTAGTACGCTGTCAATGATTGCCACCAGCGAACGCCAGCACGGCGAAAGAGTACCTAAACTTAACAAATACAGAACAAGGATACTACCTATTGCAGCTCTTTATGGCGGCAACGCTTCCGGAAAAAGCAGTTTTTATAAAGCCCTGGAATTTTCTAAAAACTTTGTCCTTTATGGCAGTGGATTAGATATGCCAATTTGGATACGTCCTTATCTACTCGATAATGAGAATTTGGCCAAACCGGTTCGATTCACCTTTGAAATTCTGACTGATGATACTGTCTATGTATATGAATTTGCAGTGTCGCGAGAAGCGGTCCAGGAAGAGAAGCTGTTACTTGTCACAGGGTCTGGTGAGAAAGTGCTTTTTCACAGACAGCTTGACTCTCTAATGCCCAATAAAGAATTAGAAAAAAATGACCACCTGAACTATGCATTTAAAGGGACCAGAAAAAATCAGCTTTTCCTTACCAATTCGGTATTACAGAAAGTCGAGAATTATAAACCAGTTTTTAATTGGTTTAAGAATTTAACTTTGGCTTCACCAGATTCAATATTTCAGCCTTTCGACCATGTATCCGATAGAACGAATCCCCTTTATACAGATTTTAATTTATTGTTAAATAGATTGGATACAGGTATTAATCATGTGGGTACCGAAGAAATTAAAATTGAAAGTATTCCCTTTCCAGAGGGATTAAGATCAAAAATATTGGAGAGTGTTCCAATCGGTAAATCGACCACTGTATGCATTGAACCCCTTGGAGATCGCCTTCTGGTAAAAAATGATGGAACAAATGTCACTGTAAGTAAACTCGTGGCCTATCACCGTAACCAGAGTGGAAGTGATGTCAAATTTGATTTGGTTGATGAGTCTGATGGTTCGAGGAGATTAATAGACCTACTTCCAGGCTTTCTGGACATCTGTAGGCATAATAGCAAAGGGGTTTTTATAATCGATGAGCTTGACCGAAGCTTACATTCGCTTGTAACAAGAGATTTGATCGAGCAGTATTTAGGATTTTGCACTCCAGATAGTAGAGCACAACTCCTTTTTACTACTCACGATCTTCAGCTGATGGATCAGACTTTGATGCGCAGAGACGAAATGTGGGTTACAGAAAGAAGTGCTGATGGGTCATCAAAATTGTTTTCTTTCAGTGAATTCAAAGACGTAAGATATGACAAAGACATTCGTAAAAGCTATCTCCAGGGACGGCTTGGTGGAGTACCAAGAATTGATATCAGCGATAACAATGCAGGATAGTCGAGGAATGTGATGAAACAAAAGGGTAGATTTCAGAGAAAACTTGGAGAAAGAAGGTATAAGAAATTATTTGTGATTGCTTCAGAAGGCGAAAAGACTGAGCCGATGTATTTCAACCGTTTCAATCGGGGGGAACTGATTGTAAAGATCAAGTGTCTTAAAAATGAGCATAATAGTGCACCTCCGCGAGTTCTTAATAGGCTCAAGGAGTATTTAAAAATTGAATCTCTGCGTAAAACTGATGAGGCCTGGCTTGTGATTGACAAAGACCGATGGACTGACGAACAATTAAAGCCGCTTGTTGCATGGGCCAAAACTAAAGTAAACTACGGTTTTGCACTAAGTAATCCAAACTTTGAGTATTGGCAACTGCTTCACTTTGAAGATGGAGCAGGTGTTTCATCAGTTCGTGATTGTAGAGAACGATTGAGTAAGTATATTCCTGACTGTGGTAAAGCTTCACCAGCAAAGATATTCACGGAAGAAAATATAATAAATGCTATATCTAGAGCCAAAGCAAAAGATAATCCACCTTGCATTGACTGGCCGCATACCTATGGGAGTACTGTTTACAGATTGGTTGAAAAGATTTTCAATAATTAATCTCTAACATTATAATGAAAAATTCAATCATTTACTGTCGCGTATCCACCAAAGAGCAAGCAGAGCTAGGTTATAGCTTAGACATCCAGGAGAAGGCATGCATAGAATATGCAAAGAGATGTGGTTACGAAGTTATCAGGCAGTTCCGGGAAGAGGGGGAGAGTGCAAAGACGATAGACAGAACTCAGCTTAAACTGCTCTTGGACTTCATTTCAAGTAACCCCTCGAAAGCAAAAGTAGTCATAGTGTATAAGTTAGACCGGTTGGCCAGAAACATGGTTGATTATACTGCACTCATTACACTATTTAGCAAGTTCGGGATAGATGTGGAGTCTGTTACAGAACAGGCTGATGACTCTCCTGCTGGAAAGCTAACCAAGAACATGATTGCAGCTATAGCTCAATTTGACAATGACCAGCGAAGAGAGAGGACAGTCGGAGGTATGAAAGAGGCTGTTTTAGAGGGCAGATGGTGCTGGATGGCTCCAACAGGATATACAAATTCACTCGATGAACACCACAGGCCCATAATAATTCCTAACGAAGAATGCAAGTTTGTTATTGAGGCTTACAGGATGGCAGAGATGGGAATATACACAAAGACTGAAATTGCTGAGACATTACATCAAAAGGGCTTCATAAAGTTGTCAAAGAACCTAATTTATCGGATACTGACCAACCCTCTGTATGCCGGAATCATCAAAATTTCATGGTTCCCACAAGAGATTGAAGGGATACACAAACCATTGATCTCCAAAGATACATTTTATAGCGTCCAGAGCCTGTTAAAAGGCCCACAGCTCGATTTTGCTCCCAAGGGGGATATTGGGAGCCATTTCCCATTGAAAACCACCTTCAAATGCCCGAAATGTAAATGCAATTTGACTGGATCATATTCAAGGGGAAAACTGGGCAAATTGTATCCATATTATCACTGCCGTACAAAAGGCTGCAGCTACAGAATCAGGAAAGAAGAGCTTGAGAAAATGTTCATGGAATTTCTCGATAAAAACGAGCCAAACGATACACTGTTCGAACTCTATGAAGACCTTGCAAACAAAACCCACAACAAAAGCCACAATATGACTAATTTAACAATTGTGAAGATAAAGAAACAGATTACAGTACTGGAAGAGAAGAAAAAGAAAATATTGGAACTGCTGATGAGCGGAACAATTGATCCTGATACCTATAAAACGCTATATAGTGATACAATCGAGAAAATTTACAATCTAAAAAACGATACTAAAATAGTAGTAGATGATACATTTGACTTGAATGGATGTTTGAATTTTATCCGGGGGATCTTAAAAAATTGTTCGAAACTTTGGAATAATGCTCAACCATCAATAAAAACAGCAATACAGAGACTAATTCTGCCTGAAGGTGCGAGCTATGGGGAAAGTGGACTTCGAACCCATAAAACCCTGTTACTGTTCAACAGAATACAGCTCAAAAAATTCTACCAAAAACATGTGGTAGCCCCAAGGGGGATCGAACCCCTGTTTGCGGCGTGAGAGGCCGCTGTCCTGGGCCACTAGACGATGGGGCCAGAGATAGTTGGCTGGGGTAGATGGGCTCGAACCACCACAAACAGATCCAGAGTCTGTCGTCCTACCATTAGACAATACCCCAGCGTGGAAGAAATTTTAATCAACTACAGGATTGATGTCAAGATACCTCTAAACCACGGTACCATCTGGAGCAGATTCGGGGTTCAGGCGATTTTTTCGAGGATCGGGACCAGTGTTTCCCTGATTTTGGATAGAGTCAGGGGCTTGAGAATAAAATGGGTGGCACCACGGGTGATGGATTCGCGCACAACGTTTTCATTTCCGTGGGCTGAAACCATGATCACTCTAGCTTTGGGGTCAAGCTTGAGCAGTTCTGCCAGCGCTTCCATTCCATCCATTTCAGGCATTGTGACATCCATGGTCACAACATCAGGCTTGACCTTGAGATAGGCCTTGATGGCTTCAGCTCCGTTGGACGCAGTACCCGCCACTTCACAATGGATCTCTTCCAGGAAGCGCTCCATTTGCCTGAGTATAAAAGGGGAATCATCCACTATCAGAAAGCGGAATTTCTCGCCGTTCTTTTTCAATCCGTCAAAATCACCTGCGGTCTGAAGATTCACTGTTCCTTCTTTGCCATGAATCTGTCCAGGATTCTCACGAATCTCTTCAAAGCCAAAGGAAAAACCTTCAGGATCAGGTAATAATGGACGAAAAAGAAAAATCCCAGGATGATTCCGTATTTCTTGTAATTTTCAAACATGCCGTTCAGTTTAATCGCAATAAATTCTGAAGTCAATATCAGGGAAAATGTTGTTCCTGTATGACAGATCTTCCAGGTACTTGAGGTCAATCTCATTCCTGATGATCATCCCATACAGGCGGTTGAAGTTTTCCACATGCTCTTCAGTGCGTTTTACAGCATATGGTACCGTCGTATTGGTTTTCATGATAAAGGCCCAGTCGCTGCTCTGTGCAAGCATCAGTTCGCGGGCAGCCTGATTCAGAGCCCTCTTGCGCAGCCCTGACTCCTGCTTGAATCTGTTGGCAAGCTCAATCATCCGGTCCGCCGCTTCATGCAGGTGCGGGTAGATCCAGTGGTTGCTGCCGTTGAGCCAGACCTCGCTGTAGCCTTTGTAGCCCCAGCTTGAATGGCAGGGAGTGACCACCTGATTCTGCGGATTCTCGTCAAGGTATTCCGAAGGAGTGATCGTTTTCATGGCTTGACTGGCTTGATGGATTTTGCGCAGCAGGAATTCGATGAAATTCGGGCCTTCGTACCACCAGTGCCCGAACAGCTCTGCATCGTATGGGGAGATGATGATCGGTTTGTGCCCCATGTAATCGTGCAGGTACTCGACCTGCTTGTCGCGGTTGAACATGAAGTTGGCGGCGTGGCTTCCTGCCATCTCCATTGCCTTCTTCTCATTGTAAGGCTCTTTCAGCGCAGTGCGTCCGGTGATCTTGTAATATTTGATTCCTGTGTTGGTGCGGATATTGCCGTGTATGTATGGTTTCACATAATCCAGTTCCAGGTCCCAGCCGATGTCACGGTAGAATTCACGGTAATTGTAATCGCCCGGATAGCCTTCTTCGGCGGACCAGACTGATTTCGAGGATTCCACGTCCCGGCCGAAGGCGGCCACTCCGCACGGGGTGTAGACAGGGGCGAATACGCCGTATTTCGGGCGAGGTGTTCCATAAAGTATGCCGTGCGTGTCCACGAAGAAATAGCGGATACCGTGCTTCTTAAGGAGTTCCTCGTCGCCGGGCTGAAAGCCGCATTCAGCAAGCCAGATCCCTCGGGGTTTCCTTCCCATATGCTTCTCATAAGTCTGCACAGCGACTGAGAGCAAGGCATCCTTGGCTTTCTGATTGAGCAGCAAGGGGAAGAATCCGTGCGTACCTGTGCAGGTGATCACTTCCAGCTTCCCTAAGTCCTGGAATTTTTTGAAAGCATTCAGGAGATTCCTGTCGTAATGTTCCACAAAAATCTGGTAGCAGAGCTTGAACCTGCGCAGATACATTTCAGCCAGCTCGTTGAAGACTGGTTCAAACTTGGTGCGGATCACTTCCTTCTCCGCCAGTTCGATCAGCCTCGTCAGGTGCTCAATGTAGCGGTACTGCAGCAGTTCGTCGCTGAGCATGCACATCAATGGTGGCGTGCAGGACATGGTGATGCGGAAATCCACGCCGTCCTGGATCATTCTTTCATAGGCATCGATAAGCGGGATGTAAGTTTCTGTGATGGCCTCGAAAAGCCAGTCTTCTTCCATAAATCGCGGATGCTCGGGATGCCGCACAAAGGGCAGGTGAGCATGCAGAACCATCGCCAGATATCCTTTTGCGCCAGTGATTGCCATTTTATCTCCTTAGTTGCTTATATCAGAATCTACCTTCTAATTTATCTTGTCACCTTGTTCACCACAGGGGTGATCACGCGGTGATGCTTCTTGCTGGCTGAGGTCGCTTCCACTGGTATCACCTGCTCTCCGTCAGGCAGAGCGAATCTGAGTGTGAAAGTACCGTCCGGCCTCAGTTTGATCGGCATTCCTTTGACGCTGAGGTCTGCATCGGGTTCAGTGGCACCGTAAACAATCAGCTCTGTCTCCACCTTTAGCCAGAAGTCGCTTTTCTCGGAAGGGGGTTTCTGCAGACCGGTCACTGAACCGCTCGAAAAGCTCGAGACTGAGCCTGAGGACAATTCCTCCTGAAACCGCCTGGCAATGATCTCTTTGATGTCGAAAGAGCTTCTGCCGATCTGTTCGCCGCCTGAGAGCTGGTACATTTTGGCGTAGTCCTGCTCTATGGATATCCAGCGGTCGTCCACCTGTTCGGAGATCGTGTTGCGGGGAGCGCGGATGGTGTTACTGCGGGCGATCAGCACGAACTTGCCTTCAGGAGTGATCAGGCCGAGGTCTGCGAGGTAGTTACGGTCAGGATTGCCGCAGTTGAAATACCAGTTGCGGGCCTGCAGTGAAACACCCATGTCGAAATAACTGTGGGCATTCTCGCCGTTGAAGTCCACATCAGTCACATCATAGACCCTGATCACAAAGCGTGAGGCGTTGAAAATCGCTTCGCCGACAAGTTTCACCAGTTCGGCGATCTTCTGAGGTGTGACAAGCCAATAGGTATGAAGCCAGAGCGGATCCACCACCATCAGCACCATTTTAGTCTTTCCATAATCCTTAGGCAGTCTCTCGCCCGGATAAAGCTGTTGTGAAGCTTTTTCATCCTTGGGTTGTCCAGAACTTCCCATTGGTTTGAAGTCATCTTTGAATTCCATTTTTCCTCCCGAATTAACAACCGTTATTCAGTCGTTTTTAAAAATTTCTTTATATTAAGCAAGTTCCGTTCCAGAAATATTACCTGCATGTTCAGCCGATTTCAATTTTTTTCCCGATTATTTCTGACCAAATACTGAACAGGTGCATCTATTTATGACTAAAAAATATTCAGTTGAAAAAATCGACATAAACAAGATCAGAACCGGTTTCAGGGATCTGGGACAAGTCGATCTGAGAACTCAATCTTCAAACTGGAATATCGAAAGCAAGATCAATGAAAGAATGGCAGAGTAGTTTGACATTTTTCTGCATTCCACTATACTGAATAGACAGCAAATACTGTAATTTGAAATATATTTCCAGAGGTAATGCCAATGCCTTCCTTTCCCGGAGGGATTCACCCGGACGACTGCAAAGGTCAGACCAGAGATAGAAAGATCGAAAAGATCCCGCTTCCGGACAAGCTGATCATTCCGCTTTCCCAGCATATTGGAAACCCGGCCAAGTGCAAAGTGAAGGTCGGGGAAACCGTCTTAAAGGGGCAGGTCATAGGCGATGCTGACGGCTTCGTGTCCCTGCCTGTGCATGCCTCTTCTTCAGGCGAAGTGACTGCTGTAGAAAATTCCCCGCACCCGCAGGGAAAACGTTCTCCAGCAATCGTGATCAAGACCGACGGCAGGGATCAGGCGGTAAAAGAATTTGGCCTGCAGCGGAATTGGGAGCAACTCTCGGTTCATGAGCTGATCCAATTCGTGAAGGAAGCTGGAATCGCCGGTCTGGGCGGAGCCGCCTTTCCTGCCCATGTCAAACTTTCCCCGCCTCCTGAAAAAAAGATAGATCTGCTTTTGATAAACGGCGCAGAATGCGAGCCCTTCCTGACAGCAGATCATCGCCTGATGCTGGAGCAGTCCGAGGAAATCCTGCAGGGAATCAGAATCCTGCTGACAATCCTGGGGCTGGAAAACTGCCTGATCGGGATTGAAGAGAACAAGCGCGAGTGCTATGAAGCTCTGGTATCCGGCATCAGGATCAAAGGACTTTCAGGGATCAAACCGGTTCTTTTACCTGTGAAATATCCCCAGGGTTCTGAATCGCAGCTCATCTACAGCCTGACCGGGCGCGAAGTGCCTTCCGGAGGGCTGCCCCTGGACATCGGGATAGTCGTCCAGAACGTGGGAACAGCAGCCGCTCTTTTCCATGGCGTGGCCAGGAACATTCCTCTTATTTCCAGGGTAGTTACAGTCACAGGAGCGGCAGTCAGAAAACCTGGAAATTACCTTGTCCCGCTTGGAACCCAGATCTCCAGGCTGCTGGAATTCTGCGAAGCTGACTTAGGCAGAACCGGCAAGGTGATTTGCGGAGGGCCTCTGATGGGCATTTCGCAGCCCACACTGGACGCGCCGGTCATCAAGGGCACCTGCGGAATTCTACTGCAAGGCAGCAATTTCAGTGCAGACACGGAATGGGGTAATTGCATCCGCTGCGGCAGGTGCATCAGATCCTGCCCGACGCTGCTCCTGCCTGTGACCATTGCAGCCCTCTCCCGTAAAGACCGGTTTACCGAATGCCGGGAATACGGCCTGCTGGACTGCAAGGAATGCGGCTGCTGCAGCTTCGTCTGCCCTGCGAAAATCCCTCTCACGCATTACATCAAGCTGGCTAAATACCATCTGCTGAAAGAACAGCACCAACAAAATAAATCCGGAGCATAGATGCCGAAACTTACGATTTCCAGCGCACCTCACATCAGAGCCGAACACTCTATCCAGAGCATCATGCTGGATGTGCTGTTCGCCCTGCTGCCGGCAGCGCTCGCCGGGATCTACTTTTTCGGCCTGAAATCGCTGCTCCTGATCGCGACCTGTGTCATTACCTGTGTCGCAGTAGAGTGGCTGTACCAGAATGCCTGCGGCTTCAGGATTACAGTTTCCGACCTTTCCGCTGCGGTTACCGGCCTGCTGCTGGCCCTGGTGCTTCCCCCGCAGACCCCCTGGTGGGCTGCCGGGACGGGAAGCATAGTCGCAATTTTGGTAACCAAGCAGTTTTTCGGCGGCCTGGGTCACAACATCTTCAATCCCGCCCTGATCGGCAGAGCCTTTCTGATGGCCTCCTGGCCGGCATATATGACTACCTGGGCTCAACCGGCCGGATTGTATTCGCATGACTGGCTCAGCCTTACAGATGCGGTGACCGGCGCCACGCCTCTTGCCCTTGCCAAAACCGGACAGTACACGTCCCAGATCGATCTTTTCCTGGGCAGCGTGGGCGGCTGTGTTGGAGAAACCTCTGCCCTGGCCCTGCTGCTCGGGGCATGCTATCTTCTGCTCCGAGGGCACATCGGCTGGCAGACGCCGGCCTCCTATCTCGGGACAGTTGCTCTGCTGTCCTGGGTGCTAGGGGAAAACGGTTTTTTTACCGGCCATCCCATGTTCCATCTGCTGGCCGGAGGGCTGATCCTGGGAGCTTTTTTCATGGCTACAGATCCGGTCACCACGCCTCTTACTGGAAAGGGCAAAATTATTTTCGGGCTGGGTGCAGGCATCCTCACAGTTGTGATCAGAAAATACGGCGGATATCCTGAAGGTGTCTGCTATTCCATCCTGCTCATGAATGCGGTCACTCCCCTGATTGACAGATTCACTGCGAAGAGGCGACTGGAGGCTGGGAAATGATTGTGATCAGAATCACATTGATCCTGACACTGTTCTGCGTTGCCTCGGCCGGAACCCTCTGCTATGTGAACAATCTTACAGCTCCGGTGATTTCTGCCAGACTGGCTGCTGCAGAAGACGACTCGCGGCGCGAACTGCTGCTCTCAGGCAGTATCGATCTGATCGACATTCCTGACGGAAAATACTCTGTTCACAGGGAAAGCGGCGGATCAGTCAGCTATACAGTCGCTGATCACGTGATCAAAGGGGACATCGACACCAGCGTTCCTGACAAATACCAGGTTCCGGAAGCTGAAGGCGCTGAATTGCTGCGCCGGGTGAACGACGAGCGCAAACTCCCGGCCGGGGACCCCAAAGAAAATGTAAATTACCTGCTGACCCTGATCAAGTCCGCTCTCCAGAAAAATCTGACTTTTGACAGGTTCGTGGTGGTCAGGATTCCGGTGACCGACAAGGCAGATAAAAATAAAACCTGGTTCATCAGAAATTTTTACCTGCTGAATACTGCCAATGTGCTGGAAACCCTGGACGAGAAACTTCCTGTCCACTTCATTTATTCCAAAGACAGGAGAGTTGAATTCCTGGATTATCAGGGAAGGAACTTTGAAGGTCTGTCGCAGGAAGTGCTGTTTACTGATTGCAGGACTGACAAGAAAAACCTGCAAAGCCCTGACACCAGCACCTTCTTTGTGGGAAAACTCGGGGCTCGCGCACTGGGTGTGGTAACCAGCTGCAACCCGAAAGGTTATGGGGGCAGGATCGGTTTTCTGGCAGCCTTCAGCATCAACGGCACAGTACTTGGCCTTAAGATACTCTCACACAGCGAAACTCCAGGTCTTGGTTCCAGGATCAATGAAATCAATCCGCTGATCTGCCATAAAATCTCCGGGAAATACAATAACCTGGCCATGGATTATCAGAAGCCCTGGTTTCAGGAGCAGTTTAAAGGTCTCTCCCTCCCGGATTTATTTTTGAACAGAGACAACCCTGACGGCAAAGTAGACGCGATCACTGCTGCCACAATCTCCTCCAGGGCTGTCACAGACGACCTGAGGCTGAAAATGAACGAATTCATGGAAATGAAGGATTTCTTCTTCGCCGGACAGGGGGTGTCCAAATGAGCAATCCACTTTCCAGGGGTATCTTCGAAGACAACCCGACTTTCAGGCTGGTGCTTGGAATGTGCCCGACTCTGGCAGTGACGACCTCTGCTGTCAACGCCCTTGGCATGGGAGCAGCCACCACCTTCGTGCTGATCGGATCGAATCTGATTATTTCTCTGCTCAGGGGCGTGATTCCAGATAAGGTCAGGATTCCGATTTTCATCGTAGTCATCTCAACTTTCGTGACAGTGGTTGATCTGATCATGGCCGCCTATACTCCGGATCTGCATAAAGCTCTGGGAATCTTCATCCCTCTGATAGTAGTCAACTGCATCATCATTGCCCGCGCCGAGGTCTTTGCTTATAAATACGGCCCAGGCCCTTCCCTGCTGGACGCTCTGGGAATGGGCATCGGTTTTACCCTGGCTCTGCTGCTGCTTGGCTCTGTCAGGGAAATTCTGGGTAACGGCACAATTTTCGGGATACTCTTGTTCGGTCCACGCTTTGAACCGGCTCTGATGATGATCCTGCCGCCAGGAGGATTCCTGACTATGGCTCTGTCACTCTGGCTGTTCAACCGGATCTCCCGGAAAAGCGAAGGGAGCGTCTGATGCATGAACTCGGCTACATCCTGATCGCCACGATCCTGGTCAACAACTTTGTGCTGTCACGGATCCTGGGGATCTGCCCGTTCCTGGGCTGCAGCAAGAAGCTCGAAACAGCGGTAGGCATGGGCAGCGCCGTGACCTTTGTAATGGGCCTGGCTGCTGCCATCACCTGGCTGATCCAGCGTTACATGCTGATTCCGCTCAAGCTTGAATACCTGCAGACATTGAGCTTCATCCTCACCATCGCAGCCCTGGTCCAGTTTGTGGAACTGTTCCTGCAGAAATACGTCCCTGCCCTGTATCAGGCACTGGGAATCTATCTGCCGCTGATCAGCACGAACTGCGCAGTGCTCGGAGTTTCCATCCTCAACATCCAGAAAAATTATAATTTCGTTCAAGGAGTCGTCTCAGGAGTCGGCGCAGCGCTCGGTTTCACCCTGGCCTTGGTGCTGATGGCAGGGATCAGGGAGCGGCTGGAACTGTCGGACGTCCCTGAATCGCTGCAGGGCATCCCGATCGCCCTGATCGTGGCCATGCTGATGGCAACGGCTTTTCTGGGCTTTTCCGGCATGATTCCCGAGTGATTATAATTACAATTCCGATTGCGGAGTATACAGGCCGGAAGTGGCCTAATAAACGTATACGCAGCCGCTGCCGATGCGGGGTGGCTGAAATCACCTTTATTCAATTGCCTTTTCGCATTTTCAGAGCTATCCTTAAAGTTGGTAAGTTGAGATTTCCGGAGGAAAAATGAGCGTTACACTTTCAGTTAAACTCTCGGTTGAGGATATTGCTGAGAGCATTTTGAAACTCGATGGCAGCGACAGGGAGATGCTTCTCTTGCTGCTATCCGGTGAGAAGAAAGAAATCCGGAAAAGGCTGAGTGAAATAAAGTCAGGTAAAATCAAGGCAGTCCACAGATCCCGCATCTTTAATTAACAAACTACGAGATCCTGAAAAGACGGATTTGAAACCCATGAAAAAACTCTTCGCACCAGGCTGCGCTTTAATGCTCTACAAGCCTGCACTTGCGGAAAAAGTCCATCTCTCTCTGCAGAAGAAATTCGGTAAAATTGAAAAATTGCTCTCCTGCTGCAAACATGTTCCTCCTGTTCCACCCGGAACTGAACTCATCAATACCTGTCCAGGCTGCGACCGGAGATTCCGGGAGAATTACCCTGATACCGCCAATATCTCGCTCTGGGAAGTGTTCGCGGAAAATGAAATCATGCAGTTGCCCGATTATAAGGGCCGGAAAATGACCATACTCGACGCCTGCCCTGCCCGGGATCAGGCAAGGATTCATACGGCAGTCAGAAAACTGGCCGAAAAAATGAACATTTCACTGGTCGAGCCGAAGAAAACAAAATCAAACAGTACCTGCTGCGGCGACAGCTTCTTTGGAAGCATTCCCACAGATCAGGTCGTTATGCAGATGAAGAAAAAAGCCGCTGAAATGCCTGAATATGATGTGATCGTATATTGCGTATCCTGCGTGAAATCCATGTTCGTGGGCGACAGGCGGCCACGCTATCTGGTGGATTTACTGTTCAGTGAGGAAACTGTTCCCAGGACATTTGAGCCTGATCAGTGGCATCAAGAGCTTGACGAATATATTGAGACGCACAAATAATTCCTGTCCGGACCTGATCCGGTTTGACTTGCAGAAAATTCATTTTCAGACCCAAAATGAGTTTTAAAAGTGCCCCTTGTGAATTTCCCACTCCGGTTGTAAAATTAATTTAAATCATTTCAGCAGGAGGACTCATGGACCAGATAAAATTCACCAAAACCCACGAATGGATCAGCCTGAAAGGTGACACAGGCACAGTTGGACTGACTGATTTCGCGCAGCACGAACTCGGCGACATCGTCTATGTGGAACTTCCCCAGAAAGGTAAAAAAGTAAAGCAGGGCGAGACGCTCGGAATGATCGAGTCAGTCAAGGCTTCTTCTGATTTTTTTTCCCCTGCTTCAGGCGAAGTGATCGAAGTCAATTCAAGCCTGGCCGATGCCCCTGAGACTGTCAACCAGAGCCCGCAAAATGACGGCTGGCTGGTGAAACTGAAACTTTCCAACCAGAAGGAACTGGATTCCCTGCTCTCTGCCGGTGATTATGAGAAGACTGCGGCAGAGGGGGCTCATTAATGCCATATATCCCCCTGACAGCCGACGACAGAAAGGAAATGCTCAGGGAGATCGGAGTGAAATCAGTGGACGAGCTGTTCTCCGCGATCCCTGAGAAAATCAGATTAAAGAAATTCGACTTCCTGACTGGCCTGACCGAACAGGAAACCTTGAGCCTGGTGCAGGATCTAGCGATCAAAAATCGGAAAGCTGCAGAAGCACCCTGTTTCATGGGAGCAGGCGCTTACGACCATTATGTACCAAGCGCCATCGACGCGCTTACATCCAGGGGAGAATTCTATACCGCGTACACTCCATATCAACCCGAAGTTTCGCAGGGCACCCTGCAGGCGATCTTCGAGTTTCAGAGCCTGATCTGCTCGCTGACAGGCATGGAAGTGGCCAATGCCTCCATGTATGACGGCCCTACCGCACTGGCCGAGGCCGCGCTGCTCTGCACCCGCCAGACCGGGAAGAAAACCGTGCTTTATCCCGATTCACTGCACCCCTGTTACCTGGAAGTGCTCAAAACCTATCTTTCCTGCCTGGAGATCGTTCTCCATCCAGTTAAATCAGATAAATCCGGCAGAATCGACCTCAAAGACCTGGCAGGGAAACTTATCCCTGATACAGCCTGTCTGCTGCTGCAGAATCCTAATTTTTTCGGGATCGTGGAAAACGGCCCTGAAATTTCAGCAGTGGTAAAAGACAAGGCATTGCTGATTGTAAGTGCAGACCCCAATTCGCTCGGCTTGCTCACAGCGCCGGGCTCATATGGGGCAGCGGCCTGCGTTGGTGACTGCCAGCCGCTCGGGATTCCACTGAGCTTCGGCGGACCCTATGCAGGATTCTTCGCAGTGGATAAAACGCTGATGAGAAAAATGCCTGGCAGGCTTGTCGGCAAGGCCCTGGACAGGGACGGGAAGGAAGGCTTCGTGCTCACCCTGCAGGCCAGGGAGCAGCATATCAAGCGTGAAAAGGCCACTTCCAACATCTGCTCCAATCAAGCGCTCTGTGCCCTCCGGGCTACCATCTACCTCTCGCTCGCAGGTGCGGCAGGGCTCGCGGAATCGGCAGAAACAAGTTCAGGTAATGCCCATTACCTGGCCGGGAAGATCAGTAAGATCCCTGGCTTTTCACTGCGTTACAGCGGGGAATTCTACAAGGAATTCCTGATCGACTGCCCCAAGCCGGCAGCCGAGATTTTCGACGAGCTGTTTTCCTCTCACAATCTGCTCTGCGGAGTGCCTCTCTCCAGATTCAAACCTGAAGACAGGCTCGGCCTGTTGATCGCTGCCACGGAAAAGCGGACTGTCCGGGAAATGGACGCTTTGGTCCAGGCTCTGTCGGCCTTTGGAGAAAAAAAATGAAGGAAAAACTGATTCATGCATATCATCAGACCGGAAAACGGGCGCTGAGATTTCCGAAATCTGCAGGGAAAGCTGCAGAACTGTCCAAAGGGATGAAACGGAACGGCATCCCGATTCCTGAAGTTTCTGAAGTCGAAGCTGTGCGCCATTTCACGCGCCTGTCTTCCTTGAATTTCGGGGTGGACAGCGGCTTCTACCCGCTGGGTTCCTGTACCATGAAATACAATCCGAAACTCAACGAAAAGACATCCTCGCTTCCGGAGTTCGCCTGTCTGCATCCTCTGGTCCCTGCCCATGCATCTCAGGGAGTCCTGCAGATAATCTTCGAACTGCAGGAATATCTCAAGGAAATCACAGGCATGAAAGCCTGTTCCCTGCAGCCGGCAGCCGGGGCTTCAGGAGAACTGACCGGTCTCCTGATTATCAAGAAATACCATCAGGTGAATAAAAACCTGCATAAAAATGAAATCATCATTCCTGACTCAGCCCATGGCACTAATCCGGCCAGCGTAGCCATGGCCGGATTCAAGGTAGTAGAAGTGAAATCAGATGAAAGAGGATGGGTGGATCTGGCTGGGCTGCGGGCCGCAGTAAACGAAAACACTGCCGGACTGATGATCACGAATCCCAACACCCTTGGTCTTTTCGATGGAAACATCATGGAAATCGCCTCAATCATCCATCAACAGAACGGCCTGGTGCATTACGACGGAGCCAATCTCAATGCAGTGATGGGAAAATGCCGCCCCTATGACATGGGATTCGACATTGTGCACCTCAATCTGCACAAAACCTTCGGCGCTCCACACGGCGGAGGAGGACCAGGTTCCGGACCGGTCGGAGTGGCGGAAAAACTCAAAGACTTTCTCCCTGTGCCTGTAGCCGGAAAAAAAGACGGAAAGTACTTCCTGGATTTCAGCCTGCCCCACTCGATCGGTAAGATGATGGGATTCTGGGGTAACTTCCTGGTGATGGTAAAATCCTACACCTACATCCGCATGCTTGGAGCGGCCGGTCTCAAGGAAGCCTCTGAGACCGCAGTGCTCAATGCCAACTACCTGCTGAAAAAACTGGAAGCATATTACAAACGCGAATTTTCTCAGCACTGCATGCACGAATTCGTGCTGTCAGGAGCAAATCTTCCCAATGGCATCCACACTCTGGACATTGCCAAACGTCTTCTGGATTATGGCTGCCACGCCCCGACTATCTATTTCCCGCTGATCGTGAAAGAAGCCATCATGGTGGAACCCACTGAAACAGAGAGCCGGGAAAATCTGGATCTGTTCGCTGAAATCATGAAAAAAATCCGGACTGAAGCCGACAGCTCTCCCGACCTTCTCAAGAACGCCCCTGTGACCACTCCTGTAAGGCGGCTGGATGAAGTCACTGCAGCCAGAAAACCTGAGCTGCGGTATGGCTGCACATGATTTCAGGCTCAGTCAGATTAGAAGTTCCAACCCTCTGCGGAAACCTCGGGCCCGGATACGATACCTTTGGCCTGGCGCTTGCCCATTACAATTATGTGGAGATGAAAATCATCCCCATGGGTCTGAAGGTGGAAATCACAGGCCAGGGTGCCGAATTTCTCCCCAAGGACGCAGCCAGCGTCGTTTACAAAGCTGCGGATCTGGTGTTTGAAAAATGCGGGGAATCCCTGTCCGGACTCGAGATCAGGCTGGAAAACAACATTCCCATCGGCAAAGGGCTGGGCAGCTTTTCCGGGGCTGTGGCCGCCGGAATCTTCGGAGCCAATCAGCTGCTCAGGCAACCGTTTGAAGTGGAAAAACTGATCAGCATGGCCGCCCGGAAAGTAGGAAGCGCCAGTAATGTCGCAGCCGCCTTTCTGGGTAATTTTGCGATCGTGGAGCGCTATGCGGAAATCTACACCAGTTTTCCTCTCCCGGAGCAGATGAAACCTGTGGTCTTCGTACCTGAAGTTCCCACTTTCAATCCACAGGCAGTCAGGAAAAGCATTCCCAAGAAAGTGAGTCTGGAAAATGCCAATTTCAATATTTCACATGCCACCCTTCTCGCGCTGGGCATGATGTGCAAGCGGACTGAAGTGTTGAAACTGGCCTTCGCGGACCAGCTGGTAAACTCGCATCGCATGTCCTGCTTTCCCGGCATCAGAGAAGTATTCCTCTCCCTTTCCACCGCCCCTGACACTTATGGAGTCAGCTTCTGCAACGACGGACCGTCCTTCGTCTGTTTCTTTGACCGCGACCACTGCTACCAGGAACAGATCAAAAAGATCACCAGGCTTCTCAAGCAGCATCAGATCAAAGTGAGCGTGATCGATGTGCCTGTTTCCACGAGGGGCATCACGGCCATATGAGCGGGATCGTAATTTACAAGTTCGGAGGCAGTTCTCTCTCTGACCCTGACCGCGTGATGCGCGTGGCGGAGAAAATCAAAAAAATCAAGGACAGCGGCGAAAAGATCCTGGTAGTAGTATCTGCCCAAGGCAATACTACTGATGAACTGATCAAAACAGCCAGGTCTTACTACCCGGTTCCCGCGCCGCGCGAACTTGACGCCCTGCTCTCATGCGGAGAGAATATCTCGGCTGCGATTCTGTCCGCCGTTTTAGGCGGAATTTCCGTAAAATCTGTTTCCCTGAGCGCATTCCAGCTGGGCCTACTGACTGACAGCAACTTCGGCAACGCGCATATCAAGACGATTGAAAATACCGAATCCGTCAGGCAGCTTCTCAATGAAGGAGTGACACCGGTGATCACCGGATTTCAGGGCATAGACCGGAACAGAAACATCACCACCCTCGGCCGGGGAGGTTCGGATACTACGGCCGTTGCGATCGCGCATGCCCTGGATGCCCGGGAATGCGTCCTCTGCACCGACGTGCTCGGTGTCTATACCGCTGACCCGAGGATCGTTCCCAAAGCCAGGCTGCTTCGGGAGATCAGCTATGAAGAAATGTATGAACTTTCTGCCGCAGGCGCCAAAGTCATCAATTTCAGGGCTCTGGACCTTGCCAAAAACCATGGCATCAGAATCTACCGGCGTTCCACATTCGAGGAAGGGGAGGGTACCTTGATTTCAAAAGGCAGCGAAATGGAAGACAACAGGATAAAGGGAATAACTTACAGCAAGCAGGAAGCCAAAATCTCGGTGCTGGGACTTGATCAGAAAAGCAACTCCAGCCTCAAAATTCTCTCCGAAATCGAAAAATCCGGCATCAACATCGAATTCCTGATGGACAATATCACATACGATGGCCTGGAAAACCTGGTTTTTCTGGTCAAGCGTGACAAGATCGTTTCAGCTGTCAAAGTGCTTGAAACTCTTGCAGACCTTTATGAAAAGATCATCTGGGACGTGGAAGTGGGCACTGTTTCCATCGTCGGCTCCGGTCTCAGGGAGAAATCCGGTGTGATTTTCCGGATCATGAGTCTTCTTTCTGAGAGGAAAATACCGATTTATATGGTAAGTACCTCGGAAATCAAGGTCACAATTGTTGTTAATGCCGCGGATGTCGAAAAGGTCGTGCTCCTGCTGCACGAAGGTTTCGGACTCGAAAACTTCTGACAGTTTTCGATTTCTGCTGATTCTGCTCACAGTCGCCATTATCTCGAACTTGTCTGCCGCATCGGACGCGCTTACCAATAAAAAAATCGTGATCATCGGCGATTACCTGGAATACGGCACAAGAACCAATGATGTGATCGTCAAGGGCTCGGCTCAGGCCTTCAACGCCGACATGAACATCAATGCCCAGACGATCCAGGCCAACATCAAAGAGAACAAATTGTTCGCCTATGGGGACGTTGTTTTCTGGCAGGGTGAGGAAAAAAATACCGGGGAATTCATTTTCTATGACCTGAAAACCGGTGAAGGTTATCTGAAGCAGGCTATGGTTTTCCGGGGAGACCAGATCATCAGCGCTGAAACCCTGAATTTTTCTCCCAGCTACATGGAAGCCAAAAATCTTACTCTCACCACCTGCGACCTCACCGACCCTGATTATAAAATCACTGCCAGTCAGATTTCCATCAAATACGGTGATCACATGGAAATCAATGACATGAATGTCTATTTCAAAGGCAAGCTGATCAAGAGCCAGAAGCGTCAGTATACGGACCTCAAGGACAAACCCAAGCTTTTCAAGCAGAAATTCGGCTATTCCAGGTATAACGGCACCTATGGAAAAATCTATTTCCCTTATACGGTCAACGAAAACCGCAACGGCAACGCCAACCTTAGTTATTATCAACGCAGAGGACCCAGTTTCTCTGTGTCGGAAAACCTGACACTCAATCCGGACAACAGCCTGAATTATAGTTACGGCTTCGACAACGACGACAAGAGCCATCAGAAAGACAAACATCTGAATCTAAATTACCAGACCAGGCAGGGTTCTGATTCCGGAAATCTCCAGCTCGCCTTTTCTTCCCTGAAATACTGGAACGACTATGCGAACCAGGAGCTCACGATCAACAGCGACATGCACGGGACACTGCCTGTCATGAAGCAGAATCTCGGCCTCAATCTCCGATACAACGACCGCAAGGACCTGGACGGAGAAAAATACAAGGGTGATGATTATTATTCGATGCTGAAGAAGAAACCGGAAGCGGATCTGACTCTGCCAGGCCAGAAGTTCAAACTGTTTTCCACCAGCATGAATCAGGACCTGCTGCTGGCTTCTTATCATCAGACAGGCATGAACCCTTTCGAAGGGAACAAATACGCTCTCCGGAACTCGCTCAGCTTTGACCCGCTGAAAGGGGGAAAGAAATTCCCATTCACTCTGAGAGTCAATGAAGACTGGCTGCTGAACTACTACTCCACCGAGGATCTGATGCAGGTAGGAGATTTACGCCTGCAGCTCGATCAGGACCTGAATGGATTCAGAAGCTCCTTCCGCTATGACAAAAAGACAGTGAACGGATCAGAATCGCCTTTCAGATTCGACAATGAAACCGGGAGAGAGTCGCTGTTCTTCGGCTTTGATTTCAATCAGGACCGTTACAGTCTCAAGCTTTTTTCCACTTCCTACGATTTCGACACCAAGAAATTCGGAGGAGCTTATTCGGATTTCAGGCTGAACGGTCCCACAAACTGCAATAACTCATGGAGCATTTATCTGAAAACCGACTATGATCTCGGTAATTCACGCCTGGATCAGATTCCAAACCTCGATCTGCACATGACCGACATTTATTCCCAGTTCTCTTTGAAACCAAAAGACGATTTTCTGCGTTTCGGGCTGACACTTTCCACAAGTTACGACTCGCAGACAAACAAGATGAAGGATCTGAACGGGAACGTTGATTTCAAGGTGAAACCGCTGACTCCTAAAGCGCATCTCTCAGTCGGCACAAGATACGACTATACTACTGCGACATTCACTTCGCTGAACTATGACCTGAATTATGACCTGCACTGCTTCGACTCCAAAGTTACCTATAACACCAAGGACAAAGACGTCTGGTTCGAAGTGTTCATGAAAGGCGAGCAGGACAAGTCGACGAAACTCATGTATGACTATGATAAAAAAAAGATCAAGCCGATCATGAGGCAGTATGATTTCTGAACCGGATGATCAGGTTTTCCGCAGTCATAGGCTTTGTCATCACTGGACCTTCCTGTTATAATATCGCTCACTACTATTTCCTACAGAGGATTTGATGTCAAAAATCATCCTTCTCCTGTGCGTTTTCATATTTTTACTCCTGACTCTGTTTCATGGCTGCATGGGCGGCGGACTGTCCGAGGAACCCGGACCTCCGATCGGCTTCCTGCTAGGTGCAATCCCGGGGCCTGCACTTTCCGGGGGCAGCTTCGCTCCGGAACATGCGAGCAGCTATTCCCAGTCCACAGTAATCCTCTTCAATCCATCCTGTTCTTTCGCTACCACTACCGATAGTCAGGGAGGTTTCTGCCTGACTGACCTGCCTGGAGGAAAATACATGGGCATGGTGCTTCCGGCCAGTAATAAGAATCTTTATTTCCCGCTGGAATTCACCACCGGCCAGAGAGTGGCATTGACTCTGCTCACCTATCCTGAATCCTCACCTGATAAGCAGATCAATCTTACACTGGTGAAAGGGGTCGCAGCAGGCAGCCTGCAGAAAATTCAGCTCGACCTGCCGAATCCGGCTTCTTTCGCAGAAATGTTTGACGAGCAATTCAACTTTGTCGGCACCTATGATCTGTCCAAAGCGGCAGCCACTGTCATCCAGTCGGACGCTGGAACTCAAACCGCCCTTCTGAATACCCTTCTGAACAATTCTCCCACACCTTCGTATTTCGACAGCATCAGGCAGACCGCGGACCTGATGCTGAATGAATACCACCCCCAATATTACAATCCGCCCTATCTAGCCATAGTCTCCTGTCTCAATGGGAGCAGCCAGGAAACCCGTGATTTCGACCAGAACAGCACCCTTCGCCTGAATGTAACTGCCAGAGCGTCTGCCAAAAACGCCAAAATTGCCACCCTTAAAATGGTCCTGATCGATAAAGCCACCGGATTCTCCAGAGACAGTTCCTCAGGTGCAGTTCAAGTATTTTCTCACACTTTTGATACAGCTGAAGTCACAGATTGCTTTGATGTTCCCAACCTGCAGGCAGGGAACCTGAAAGTCCTGGTTACAGCCATCGACGACACCACGGACAGCCTCGTCCCTATCCGGAATTGCAGTTCCTGCTCATTCGATATCCTGGTCAGACCTGCTTCCAATACTTCAGTCGCACTCTATGCAACAATCTCTCCTGGGAACAGCACCTGCTCCCAGACACTCCCTAATGTCGAACTTGCCTCAGATCCTGCTGCTCCTGTAATCAACAGCATTTCAAACACAACCGGAAGTGCTGTGAGCATCGGCAACATCGTGAGAGTGAACGCGAGTTTTGCCGGACAATCCTTCAGCATGGATTTTAATGCTCCTCTTGACATTTACAATGATGGGGATTTCACCCTGGCACTTGTCGCCAAGTATTATCTGGCAGGAGTGCTCAAAACCAAGTCAGTCACGAAAACCTTCCGCTATTCCGATGTCAGTCTGCTTGGCAATTTCTACACTCTTACCAACAGCGAAGGCAGTTCGAATTACTTCGAAAAAAACGACAGCCTGACTCTCACAGTAAACAATCTCCAGCAGTCAGTGTCAGACAGCCTGGACAGGAATTTCAAAGTGCTGCTGACTGCCGGGAATTCGCTCGAACCGATTACCCTGATTTCAGAAGACAAGGTTCATAACTGGAACGATAAAATTGTATATCCACTGCTATACAATAACGCCACCCCCATCACCCAGGAAACCACCTATAAACTGACTCTTAAAGTCGGATGCAGGAGCGGTCTGGTCAAATACTACCAGAACGTGTTTACCGCTACCCCGCGTCCGCCGCAGATCCAAAGCGTGATGGCTGTCTCCCCGGTCAGCGTGCGCATTGTTTTCGACGAGCGAGTCAATGCTCAGGACGCCTCCAATCCAGCCAACTATCTCATCACCGGTCCGTCCGGAACAAGTCTTGCCATATCTTCGGCTAATCTTCAGGATACTCAGGAAGCGAAAACCGTAATTCTTACCACTGCGGTTCAGCAGACAATCAGCTACATCATGACAATCCGGAACATCCGCGACCTGCTGGGTAACGCAATGCCCCTCTATTCCCACAGCTACGACGGCTCCGCAGGCCTGGCCTTGTTGAACGCAGCCGCTGCTTCCAACAATACGGTCAGAATTGTCTATTCCATGACTCCGGTCAATTCGAGTCCGCTGGACCAGTATGACGCTTTGAATCCTGCCAACTATTCCATCAGCGGCCTGAGCGTGACCAGTGTGTCCCGCGATGATTCCGATGCGACGTGCAAGACATTTCTACTTTCAACCCAGTCTCAGAGCAGTGTTACTTACAACCTTCAGATAAACAATGTCCATGATCTTTCAACTCAAAGCACGATCTCTCCATCAGCGGGATGTTTTTCTTTCCTGGGAGATGCTTTGCCGATAGTAGCCAATGTGGCAGTCACAACCAATCAAAGCGGACCTGTCACAACCAATGAAGTGACTTACCTCATGCAGGCCACCTATACATTCACCATCACATTCAGCGAAGACATGTCGAGCACCCCTCTGGCGGTTACACTTGGGAGCCATGCCGTAGACCAGCAGGTGAATTACTCCGGAAAAATCTGGTCCGGGCTGATCATCATCGATGGCAGCGGCAATGACAACACTTTTGAAATCCTGTCGATTTCAGGGGGACAGGATCTCACTTCCAATCAGATGGCAGCAAATACCTCTTACAGGTATTTCGTAGACACAATCCCTCCTGCTGATACGATTGTCACGACTCCTTCGATCACTTCCTCACGTATCAATTCCAGTTCAATCACCTTTCAAGGCATCAGAGATGCAGGCTGCGAGATCTACCGCGAAGGCATCCAGACCCCGGTCTGCGCGGCTGGCCTAAATACCAGCTGGACTTATGGCCCGGTCAGCCTGCAGCCGGATGATAATACCTTCCAGTTCAAATCAAGGGATCTGGCCGGAAACTTCAGCAGAAACTTCAAAACTCTTCATGTAATTTATGATAATCTGGCCCCGACATTTACAGACACTATCGAAGCCCGGCCTTTTGGGACATCTTCTTTCACTCTGTCCTTCAGGAATCCGATCCCTGAATTAAACAGGCATGATATGACCAAAATTGAAATCTATCTCAAAACCAGTGCCACAGCTCCGGTCCCGGGTGTCGACGTTCCCAAAAAAACCTTTAATAACCCTGCCGAAGGTATGTATCAGCCATGCCTCATCACTAATGAAGTGGCAGGGAGCACCTGCTGCATATTCCTGTTCGCATACGATAATCTCGGAAATTACAGCCACACTTCCTTAGAGGTCGCAATTCCGGACACCAGTCCCGCAGCAGGCAATGAAGGAATTCAGGGAACTGCCCGCATCAGCGGGCAACCGGCAGGATTCGATACTAAAATTGCCGTGTACAACGCATCAGGGACCATACTAGGCATCTCCTCGGTTGGAGCTAACGGCATCTATAGCTGCAACCTGAACGGTGGAGTACCGGGTGAAGCAATGCTGTTTTACATCAACGGCATCCGGATATCTTCTCCAGTCCCAGCCCCGGTTTATCCCGAACTTGGCCAGACGTCATTCAGAGACATCGAGATCACTCCTCCCGGAGAGGTAAGGGACCTGGAATATTTCACAGGGAATTAGAGACCACTAGTAGACTGTAAACAATGTTTCCCTACATACAAACTTACAAACCTACTAACTTACCAACTTCTTGCATCGAACATGCCATTACATGAAACATCGTTTACAAGGTACTAGTCACCCAATGTCAGGTCCGCCTCGGCCTCAGTAAGCCTGATCCAATAGGCGCGCCCGGGTTCCAACGTGGTGAGGCTGGCAAACTGGGAATATTGTACGTCATATACCTTGTAGCCTTCATAAGGACCATACCAGCAGAGAACTTTATCATACTTGCCGCTGATGCCGGAGAGAGCTGTCTCAAGAGGGACGCTCTGTTCCCCAGGATATCCGATCATGTTCCAGCCCCGCTCCAGGTGATTCACCACAGTCGCCACTGCTCCTCCGGACAGATCCAGTGTGCAGTTCGAGACTGTAAGCCTGATCCAGTAACCGTGCCCTGGTTCGAGCGTGGTAAGGCTGGCGTATTGCGGAAACTGGGCGTCATATACAGTGTATCCGCTGTAGGGGCCGGTCCAGCAGAGCACCTTGTCGAACTTGCCTGAAATTGGAGAAAGAGCATTGACCAGGGAGTTGTTTTCAAGCTGAAAATTGATGGAAAGCATGTTCCAGCCCCGCTCCAGCATATAGGTCAGGGTTCTGCTGGTGCTGCCTGTAATATCGTAGGTGGTATCGGTTCCGGAATGCCAGACAGGATTCGCAGCTCCTTTGACCAGGCTTCCGTTAAGATATAAGCTCAAGCCTTCCCCTTCGGCAGGTCCTTCGTCCAGGGGAGTGGCGATGTCATCGCCATATACATTTATGCTGTAACTGCCGTCAGCTGTCAGAGTGGTTTCACCGCAGGTGATGTTGTCTCTGTCTTTAGCGAAGAGGGTGTCGCCGATGCAGCCTCCGGGAAGCTGTCCGGAGAAATGGCAGTGAGAGGTCGACTTCGAGGGTATCGCGGTATAGGGTGCGGCCTTCCTGCTTACGAGCGTGGATTTGTTGCCTGCATAATCGTACGAGTAAATCATGTAATAATACATTGTTCCGGCAGTCAGACCGGTATCAGGGTATGAAACTCCCCAGCCGGAGTAGACGACATCACCGTCATCGTAGCCGCTGGGCGGAGTCACGGTTTTACGGAGTATTTTGATGCCCTCAAAGTCCCGGACCGGATTGACCCAGGAGAGGCTGACTCGGTCGACTCCGCTTGCGGCAACAAAATTCGTGGGTACTTCGGGAGGGACATTGTCTACCGGTACTACAGCCACCGACACTCCGGCAGAGTAATTCCCATAAAGATCATAGGTAAACAGCCTGTAATAATAGGTACGGCCATTGGAGAGCCCTCCGTTGGTGAAGTTGTCCACTGGCCCGCTGAAGAGCTCTTCTCCGTCATCCATTCCGGCTGGAGCTGAGTCCGGCTTGCGGATGATCTTCACGCCTGAAAAATCCGCATCACCTGGATTCTGCCAGGAAAGATATGCCTTGCAGTCGGTTGGTCTGGCTGCGAGGCCTGATACATCAGCAGGGGGAGTCGTGTCGTGCATCACATATTTAATCCGGCGGCTTAGTGACCAGCCGGAATAGCTTCTGCCGTCATAAGCCCTTCCCTTCCAGTAATACTGCACGCCGTCCTGTAAGCCTGAGATGCTCCAGGAAGTGGTGCTTCCTGACTCCTGAGTCAGAAGACCCGATTCCATTTTGTGTGCAGTGAACGCTTCATCAGAGCTTAGCCAGAATTCATACAAAACGGCATCCCCGTCGACATCCACCACATTTGACAGTTTTAGGGTTGCATTTGCCACAGTGAATATCGCATTGTCTTGGGGACTGTCAAGTTCCGGAGCAGGCGGAGGGGTGTTGCCGATCAGCACAGTAGTTTCGGCTGGGATCGAATTGTGCCTGGTGGTAGTGACGAAAATCGTGCCCTGACTGACTGCGTTGAAATTGAAATAAGCCTGGCCTGAGTCATCAGTAGTGCCGACCAGATAGATTTCCCCGCTTTTAGACAGGCAGACAGTAGCTCCAGAAACAGCGGCCCCGCTTTTCACAGTCACTGTCAGATTCTGCTGCCCTATTCCGCAGCCGCCGGCATGGGTCACCTCGAATGTGACAGGTTCAGCAGTGAATACAGGCAGCTCAGGGTCTCCGAGCAGATTGAAATCATGCAGGTTTTTTCTGTCGTAGCCTCCGATATCGTCGTCCTTGACAGCTTTACGGGATACGTCGAACTGTGCGGTATAATAATTTTTGGATATATAGAGAGCTTCTCCAGGCCTGTAACTCTGCTGCTGAAATAACTGCCGCACAAAATAATAATTCTGGCTCTGGCTGACACCGTCTTCAGGTTTGACCCAGCCTGGAGCATAATACGAGGTGCGGGAGGCTCCGATGAAACCTACTCCCAGCTTTTTTATCACCATCTCCCCCAGGCAGTCCTCAGCGCTCCAGTCAAAGGCGCCCGTCAGGCAGGAATCGGAATAGACCAGGGGCTTTTTAGCTCCATTCATTGGAATGTTGGATGTCCGGAAAAATACCTGATCATTGGATTCATTTTCATCTTCCAGGGAATTATGATTATTATCATTGGTCCAGATTTTGTACACCACACTGTCAGCCCAGCCGTGGGAAGCCCAGTTGAGATAGATTTCACCCCTGCCGATCTCGTCCAGAAAATTAGGACCTGTTAAACTGACTTCATGGCTGAATTTAGTGGGATCAAGGCCTGTGTCTTGATAAACCCTCGTATAGTCAAGACCAGAAAGCAGCCCGTCGCTCAAAAACTTTTCCATCTGCGTGGCATCGTCAGTGCGTGCCCAGTCCGCATTTTGATGGTTTGAAAACGCCCCGGCCAGCACCGCCCTTTTAAGCCAGGTGCCGGAAGGAGGCGATTTCTCATAATTCAGGATATTGTTCACCATGGTCTGCATGTCTGAAAGACCACTGGCAGGAAGGCGTCCCACATAGACTTCTGCCAGCCAGCCATTGGAATTGATCCCGTTGTCGTCCCAGATTCCAAGAAGCTTGGCGTAATAATAATCTGAAGGGACCTGATTGTCGTGGAAGCCGAGCATCCCCAACACCTGGCTGTCGTCATCCCAGTGGGGGTCAGCGAAATTCCTGGCAGGGACCAGGTTGATGTCGCCTGCCAGCAGTACCCATCTGATGCCGTTACCATTGTTGTAATAATCGATCAGGCAGTTGCGCAGTTTTTCCTGGTCATCGGCTCCGGTATATGCTGATCTGACTTCGCCCATGGTGACTATCCTGGCTTTAAGGCCTTTCCTGGTCTTCCATTCGCAGAGCGGTTCGAGTGCCTGAACCAGGCTTGCGTCAGTCACAATCAGATATTGATAACCGCTGATCCCTTCTGCTTTGAACTGGGGCTGCAGCTCCCCGTAATTCTGGATCAGTTCTGAAGCCAGTTTTTCGTCCCTCTGGGAAAATTCAGTCAGGGATTGACTTGAGATTTCAGGCAGCCGATAGGATAAACGCACCAGATAGGAAGGAGTAAATTCAAGGTCTCCACCTGGGCTTAAATATCTCAGAGGCATGATGGAAAGAGCAGCCAGCTTATGCCAGCCGATGTTCCTGATCCCATCAAATCTCCATGCTTCTTCCGGATAAACAGCAGGCAACCTGACCGGCAGCAAAGCAGCCGGAAATTCCCCGAATCTGATCGGACGCTCGGCAACCCTGATTCCCTGCGCATTCATGAAACCGTAACTTCCAAGCGGTTCGGCCGACACTTCGATCGATTCTGCTGCCTCAGGTACTTCATAATAAAAAACACGATAAGGAAGCTGTGGATAGCCGGGCCTGAGCAGACTGCCAAACCCACTGATTTCAAAGCGCCCGCCTTCACCTGAAACTTCAGGTTGAGAAATATCCAGCCTGTATTCCCTGACTATCGTTGATCCGCTGTCAGGTACCGCAGGAACAACAGCCGGACCTGTGGCTGTAATGCCTGTCTGCACAGCTGGAGGCGGTGTTGAGGGAATCTGCAGAAATCCGTAACCATAAAGCTCGTCGCGGCCTGGAGCTCCCAGGTCCAGGCAGAATTTTTCCAGGTTTTCCGGAAAAGGAAATGAAACAAACCCCCTCTGCATGAGGGACGAGAGCAGTCCGCTGAAAACAGCTGCCGCATAAGAAGTTCCCCTGCATTCGATTTTGGTTTCACCGCTTGAACTGAAAATGCCTTCTCCTGGAGCGCAGAAATCCACATAATCTCCGTAATTGGAAAACTGGGACAGATAGAGGCTGCGGCTGAGAGAAGAAACAGCCAGCGCTCCCCGGCAGGCAGCCGGAAAGAAATCTGCCTTCAAACCGTCATTGCCGGCTGCCCCTACTACGGCACAGCCCCGCTTGGTAGCATATTCCACTGCCCTCTCCAGCAGGACGCTGTCATGGTAACCGCCCATTGAAAGGTTGATAATGCGGGATCCGGAATCAGCGGCATACACGATTGCGTTAATCGTCGAGGAAAGCATTCCCCGGCCTTCGCTGTTCAGCACTTTGAGCGGCAGGATCCGGGCTCCGCCGAAAGATTCGATCAGAGTCGAGATCGCAGTCCCATGACCGTTGTCGTCTGCTGCACCAGAGTGCATTCTGGTAAAATCATAGCTTCCAGGTGCTGTCCCTGCGCCATAACCCGTGTCGAGAACCGCGGCCAGCACTGCTTCACCTGTGCCGGGACTAAAACCTGCCAGTTCATCCACCCATTCGTGCGAACTGGCTTCACCCGCCAGCGCTACAGGCCAGTCTGTCTCAAAACAGATTCCGGCTGAATTCAGGAGAATTTCCATTTTCTCCGGCTGCAGGGAGCAGCAGACCAGATAAGAATCGAGGGCTGCATTATAATGAATAACCGTCAGCTGATTGTCCTTTAAAAATCCCGGTGTGTTTTCAGAACCTGAGATCCAGAAATTGCGGGATGACTGGCCGGCAGCTGTGGCAAGATCGGTATTTCTGGAATCAGTCTGCAGAAAAAGGGGGGAATTCCAGCTGATCCAGACTGTCAAACCGGCCAGAATGCAGAATGCAGCTAATATTTTCAGATTTCTGTTCACAATTTCTCCCCTATTCCAATTATAGCTTACTTACCTAGTGAATACAATTATGGAAGGCACTAAAGGATCTGGAAATCGCCCGGATTTTCATGTATGATGATTACATATCAAGCAGAGGCGACATGAATCAAGGCTTTGTTCTGGACGGTCTGGCACTCAAAGCTCTTTCCGGTCATTTCAACCGGAGTCTTGCAGGGAGCAGGCTGCAGAAAATCAAACAATGCAGCCAGGCTCTGTTCCTGTTCAAATTTTACCCCCAGCCCGATGCATTGATCATTTCTCTGTACCCAGGATGGAATCTGATTACACTTGGAAATTTCAGCCTGGAATCTCCTCAGAACCCATATGCATTCCAGATGCTGCTGCGGAAACATCTCACAAACTCTGTTTTTCAGGCCGCCAGTCAACCCGGCCTTGAGCGGATCATGGTGCTGGAATTTTCAGGGGAAGGCATAGAAACTTATCGCCTGACAGCCCGCCTGTTCGGAACTGCAGAAGCCAATCTGACTCTAAGTAAAGGTAATCTGATACTTGGAGACCTGAAAAACGAAGAAACACCCGGCGCAGAGTTAAACATCGTCTCTCAGAATAAAATCGATCCATTTACAGCAGGCACCCCTCTTTTATCAGATACCAAAGAAATCGTCAGAAAATTTCAGGGTTTCTCAAAAAAAAGGGCCGAGGAATTCTCAGCTTCAGGACTTGATCTGCAGGCTTTTCTTGCCAATGCGGTTTCAGATCCGGCTGCTGTCAATCAGCGGATTTTCGCTGAATTCGCATCACTGGCAGACAGCTTTTTGATCGATCAGATCAGGCAGCCGGCACTGAAAAAGCTGTCTGCAAAAATCACAGGCCTGGAAAAAAATATCCAGAATCTGGAAAAAGCCGGCTCAGCCTGCCTGACCCATGGGGAATGGGAAAAAAAGGGCAATCTCCTGCTGACTTCACAAAGTAAAAACGTCAAGCTCAGAGAAGTCACTGTGATAGACTGGGAAAACGGCTCAGAGATATTGATTCCTCTAAATCCGAGATTCACGGTCATCGACAATGCAGGTATTTTTTTTCACAAATCAAAAAAACTCAAACAGGATCTCATCAGATTGTCGGCTCTTTTAGCAGCCTGCGGAGAAACCCGCACAGAGCTCTTGAAACTGCGGGAATCTCTGCTGAATTCACGGGATCTCGGGGAACTGACTGAACTGGCGGCCAGTACTGAAATACTGCTGCACAGGGAAAAAAAACAGAAACCGGAACCTGTGGAAAAAAATTCCAATCCCCATTATTTTTCCCTGCAGTCTCCGGGCGGGCATGAAGTGCTGATCGCCAGGAATTCCGGAGGCAGCGAAGTGCTTACTTTCCAGGTGGCACGGCCTTTCGACATTTTCCTGCACGCCCAGGATTCGCCAGGAGCGCACACCATTCTGAGGCTCAAGTATAGGGACGAGGAGATCAGCGAGGAGGAACTCTATTATGCAGCCTGCGAAGCAGCCAAGCACTCCAGGTTGAAAAACGCAGGCAGGGCGGCTGTATCAATCGCAAAAGTCTCGGACGTGCGCAGAGCACCAGGGCCTTATAAGGGGACAGTTCTGCTTCGGAAGATGAAGAGCATACTGGTTAAATTCTGAAAATCAATCCTTTTCTGCGCCGGATTCCAGCAGCTCGATGATTCCGATTTCCGTAAAAACAAAGGCTAGTCTCCTGTTCCCGAAAAGCGCTGAATGCTGCGTCTGCTTCATGACAGTTCCACCGTTTTTCTGAAGTTTCTCGAGGTCCTGCTCAAAATTTCCGGTCTGATAGCAGGCATGATATAAATAGACTCCATCTTTCCAGAATCTCTCGACTTGTTTTCCACTGATCAATTCCATGGTCGCACCACCTTCGGTAGTCAGCAGACACAGTTCCAGACCGTCAGCGTCGCGGACAATCACACAATTTACGGCAGCGCCGAACAGGGATTCGACAAGAGCTCTGCCTTCAGCAATGCTTTTCACTGCGATGCCGAAATGGTGGAATTTCATCTTTATAGACTAACCTATTTCACAATTTCGAGCAATTCGGTTATGCTTTTTCTGAAAATGGTTGAAATGAAAAATCAGATTCCCGCATTTTACCGGAAATTCAGGTTTTTTTTGGCGGTTTTCCTGAGCGTCATCGGCTGCGACCTGCTTTTTTCCGCGGCATATGAAAAACAATTCGGTTATCCCTTTGCAGAGCGGGTCAAGAGAAAAGAGCTGGAAAAATCTTTCAGGATCCAATCCCCTGTTTATCATCATGACCTGAAAAAAAACGCAGACGTCTGGCCTGTGGCTTGGGCAGGCAGGCAGTATCACCTCCGCACTGACTCGCTCGGCTTCAAGGATTCCGAATGCCGGGATGTTCCACTGAAAAAAGGAAACAGGGTCCTCTTCATCGGTGATTCGTTCACAGAAGGCATCGGAGTGGATTATGATAAAACTTTTTGCGGGCTGCTCGGGGAGCACTTGAAAAGCCGTGAAATCGAAGTGCTGAACGCAGCTGTAGTCTCATATTCACCGATCATTTACTGGAGGAAAATCAAATATCTGATTGAAGAAACCGGCCTGGCCTTTGACGAAGTGGTGGTTTTTCTGGACCTGTCGGATGTCTGGGATGAGGCGTGCTCCTATGAACTTGACGGCAGGCTCAATGTGACAGACAAAAAAAAGGCGTTCCGCCTTCTCTACTTTCTGAACGAAAGAAGCGCGCTTTTTTCTATCTGCTCTGCTGCCGGAGAAAAGATCGCTCAAGGATGCCTGCGCAGGATTTCAGCCCAGGCGGAATTGAAATACCGCTATGCTTTAGGCATGGAGCGCTGCCTCTGGACCATTGATCCGGAAAAGTACAGGGAGTATGGAAAAAACGGCCTGCAGAGCATGAGCGATTACATGGATAAATTGCGCGCAATTCTCGCGGAAAAGGGGATCAGACTTACAGTAGTCGTCTATCCCTGGCCCGACCAGATCTTCCATCAAGACCTGAATTCGATCCAGGTTGTTTTCTGGAAGAACTGGTGCTCTGAGCGGAGCGTGAATTTTCTGGACCTGTTCCCTCTGTTTGTCAAAGAAAACGGGACGATAGAAGAGAGTGAATCCACTTTTAAGCGGTACTTCATACCAATGGATATCCATTGGAATGAGGAAGGACACAGGCTCGTAGCAGACAGGCTGTTTGATTACTTCAGCAAAAGAGCCGGACAGGATTAGGGATGAACAAAAAAACAGCTGCACTGGCTGTACTGTTACTCGCAGCACTTTTCACGGCCGGCAGGCTGTACTGGTCCAGCCAGGCAAAAAAAAATATAATCGCCAAAATCCTGGTGGTTGTCTCCAATGTCTCTGAAATCCCGGGGCGCGGTGTCGAAACAGGGCTCTGGGCTTCCGAGCTGCTGGAACCGCTGCGCATGTATAGGCACGCAGGCCTGGGATTCGAAATCGCCTCTCCCACAGGCGGATCATTTACCTGCGACCAGAAAAGCTATGACACTTCCTTCGTGTCTGAAGTCACCAGTCATTATCTAACCCCTGTCATCGAGAAATACAGAAAAAGCATGGAAGTGAGCCTGCCGCTTTCCAGCCTGAATCCCGACGATTATGACGCACTTTACATAGCTGGAGGCTGCGGATCGCTCTGGGACCTTGCCAATGATAAAACCCTGCCTGGAATCATTTCTGATTTTCACGGAAAAGGCAAGCCTGTGGCCGCGATCAGCCAGGCCGCCGTCTGCCTGTGCAATGTTCTGGACGCCAAAGGCCTGCTTCTATTCAGGGGGTACAGAGTGACCGGTTTTTCAGACCGCGAGGCTTCCCTGATCGACATGGCGGATTTTCCTCTGTCAGTAGAAAAAAAACTCAAATCCTGCGGATTTTCCTATCAGGCAGCCTCGCCCTGGGACCCGAATGTCGTGTCTGACCGCAAGTTGATCACAGGGCAGAATCCGGCTTCAGTCACCCAGCTTATGCGCATTCTGATTCAGGAACTGATTCCGCCGGATGAAAATGGGGTCCTTTACGATGACTGCCTCCCGGATTTCTGATAGTATTATCAGATGACACACCCGGAACTTCTCTCAAGAGTCACAGCCATTTTCCGCGATGTGCTGGATGACGAACGGATCATTCTGACCGACGGAACGACCGCGAAAGATATTGAAGGCTGGGATTCGCTGAGCCATTTTCAGCTGATCAACGCTCTGGAGCGCGAATTCGGGATCAGATTCACAACCGAGGAAATCTACTCGTTCCAGAATATCGGACAGATCTGCGGCCTGATCAAAGGAAAGCTGCGCTGATGGCCTTCAACTCGTTCCAGTTTCTGCTCTTTTTTCCGGCTGCAGTGATCCTGAATTATCTGCTTCCTGCCCGCCACAGATGGAAACTGCTCCTTTCAGCCAGCTATTTCTTCTACATGTGCTGGAATCCGATCTATGCCCTGCTGCTTCTCGCATCAACTATCAGCGTTTACAATGCAGCACTGGCCATCGAGCCGCCCAGTCCGGAGATCCGCAGAAAGGCGGCCCTTTTCTCTTGTCTGACCGTAAATCTTGGTATCCTCAGCTTGTTCAAATACGACATTTTCTCAGATCTCGACTCATGGCTATGGTGGACTCTGGATGGCATACCGGTGCCTGAACACGCTCTGAGCCTGATAATGCCTGTCGGCCTCTCTTTTTACACCTTCCAGGCTCTCGGATACCTGCTGGACGTTTACAGGGGAAAAATCAGGGCAGAGCGGCATTTCGGCATTTTCGCCCTCTTTGTCTCTTTCTTCCCACAGCTGCTTTCAGGCCCGATCGGGAGAGCCCAGGCTCTGATTCCACAGCTTGTTTCGTCCCCGGATTTTTCCTGTAAAAATGCCTGCCACGGGATCCTTCTCATGTCCTGGGGGCTTTTTAAAAAAGTGGTGGTGGCAGACAGGATCTCTCTTTTTGTGTCTTATTACTTCGATACCCCGGAAACATTTTCAGGTCCTGTCTTCATCCTGGCTGCGATTTTATATGCCTTCCAGCTTTACTGCGACCTGTCCGGCTATACGGATATGGCCCGTGGTGCCGCCAGAGTGCTGGGCATCAGCCTGGCAGTGAATTTCAGGCTCCCCTATTTCTCGGCTTCAATCTCCGAATTCTGGCGGCGCTGGCATGTCACGCTCTCCTCCTGGTTTTTCGATTATCTCTATACCCCTCTCGCTGTCAGGTTGCGTGGTTTAGGAACTCCAGGGATTTCCCTTGCCCTGCTGATCACATTCGCACTCTGCGGGATCTGGCATGGAGGAGGCTGGAATTTCCTGATTTTCGGCCTGCTGCAGGGACTGGCCCTTTCGTTTGAAATGCTGTTCCGGAAGAAAGGAAGGAAGATATCCAAACTGATCGGCGCAAGGATTTATTCCCTCCTGTCGAAAACCCTGACCTTCTGTTACTGGACTTTTTCCCTGATCTTTTTCAGGACCGGCAGCCCGGGTGATGCCTTCCATATCATCAGGACCATGTTTCTGCTGCCTGACGATGCCAGGAGAGTCCTGCTCGGCTTCAACCGCTATAATTTCGGGAACTGGGATTTTTTTCTTGTCCTTGCCATGATTTGTTTCGTGCTGGTCTTGGAACGCAGGCAGGCAGAGAAGGAACTCGGTGAATTTTACGGCACCTGGAAAGCATGGTGCAGGTGGACGTTCTGCTACTTCCTGCTTTTTGCAATCGTAAGCTATGGGGTGATGGATGAACAGCTGTTTATCTACTTCCAGTTCTGAAAAACTGCTTTTTGCAAGAAAGTGTGCCCTCTTTTGCCTTGGAACCGCAGTTTTGTTCATGCTATTGGAAATCCTGGCCAGAAGTATCTACACTGCGGATGCAACTTATGGCAAGAAAGCCGCTGGTTTTAGGGCCTCCATGGCAACGATCGAAACGCTGTTCCTGGGTTCTTCACACATGGAACGCGCCATCAACCCGGAATTTCTCGCTAAGCCCGCCTTCAACCTCTCGTTCAAGTCCCAGGATCATTATTATGACCTGAAAATTCTGGAATCAACACTGGGCAGGATGAAGAAACTGTCGGCAGTGATCATAGGCGTGGACTGGTTTTCACTTGGATTCGACGAAGCAAAAAAAGTCAGGTCCTATACGCTCAATTATTACAGGGAATGGGGTATTCTGCCTGAAAAACAGGGTTACAAGACTTTCTTTTACTATTCGCAGTTTTTAACTCACAGAAAATCTTTACTGCCAGATCTCTTGAAAAAAAATTCCGGTTTCAGTATCGAATCCGGTCGGGTCGATGATGCCCGTGCCATTGACCCACGTAATTACACGGTCACTCCAGACGGCTTCCTCTATCTGAATCTGCATCATCCTCCAAAGGTGCTGGACAATGATGCACTCAAGAAAGTGGAGACTCACATGTCGGTCAATTACGATTCTGCTGTAATCCTTGACAATCTCGCCAATCTCGAAGCTGCCGCAGCGCTGTGCAGAAAATCAGGAGTGAAGCTTCTACTGGTCACACCACCATACAGCAGTTATTATCGTAAATATTTCCCTGAAGATGTGAAAGCCAAATTTTATAGAAGCCTCGGGTATTGTCAATCTATAAAACATCTGGACTATTCAAATTCAGAAGCCTTTTCAGACGACGATTTTTCCGACGCAGATCACCTGAATGCTGCTGGCGCAAAAAAATTCACGGAGATGATCGCGAACGATCTATAAAAAGTAGAGACGCGCCATTGTAAAGGCGCACAGAGCGCACCTCAACAATGGCGCGTCTCTACAAGGGAAATATTAATTTTTATTTACGCTGTGGCCTTCTGGGCCTTGCTTTCGATCACGAATTTTGAAGCATCGGCAACAGTTTCCTCGGTCACCAGCACCTTTTTAACATCTGTCAGCGAAGGCAGCTCGAACATTACATCCATCATCATTTCTTCGATGATCGCTTTCAGGCCGCGGGCGCCTGTTTTCAATTCCATGGCCTTCTTGGCGATGGCGTTGACGGCTTTGGGTTCCACTTCCAGTTCCACGCCCTCCAGCTTGAAAAAATATTCATATTGCTTGAGCATGGCATCCTTGGGTTCTGTCAGGATGCGCACAAGATGATCCTCTTTGAGCGGATGCAGGGTTGAAAGCACAGGCAGTCTGCCCACGAATTCAGGGATAAATCCGAATTTGATCAGGTCTTCGGGGATCACTTCGCTCAGGATGTCATCCTGTTTGGATCTGGAACGCACCTTCACCTCTGTCGCGAATCCGATCGGATTCTTGGTCAATCTCCGCTGAATGATGCCGTCCAGACCGACAAAAGCACCGCCGCAGATAAACAGGATATGCTGAGTGTTCATCTGGATGAATTCCTGCTGCGGGTGCTTGCGGCCTCCTGCCGGAGGGACATTGGCCATTTTGCCTTCCAGGATGGTCAGAAGAGCCTGCTGTACTCCCTCACCGGAAACATCCCTGGTGATCGACACATTCTGAGTGGTCTTGGCGATCTTGTCCACTTCATCGATATAAATGATACCCTTTTCGGCGAGCTTCAGGTCAAAGCCTGAAACCTGCAGCAGCCTGAGCAGTATATTCTCCACATCCTCGCCTACATATCCGGCTTCGGTAAGAGGCGTGGCATCGGTGAGGGCAAGCGGTACATTGAGGATCTTCGCCAGGATCTGGGCGAACAGGGTTTTACCGCAGCCTGTCGGCCCGATCAGAAGAATGTTACTTTTGCTCGGTGTATACTCACGGAATTTTTCCGAGAGGAATACTCTTTTGTAATGGTTATAAACTGCTACTGAAAGCCGCTTCTTTGTCCGGTCCTGCCCCACTACATAGCGGTCCAGTTCCGCGAAAATCTCCTTGGGAGTGGGGAGCTCTTTTTCCCTCTGCTCCTCGAACTTCTCCATCTCTCCCTTTTCAATGATACCCTGGCAGGTCTTAACACATTCATCGCAGATGAAAACATTGTCCGGACCCCAGATGATCTTCTGGACTTCCTCTTCGGCCTTGTGGCAGAATGAGCAGCGGATCTGCTTGCGGTTAAACATCTTTCTTTTCCCCGGGTTCGCGGGTGGATTTATCCAGAATTTTATCGATCAGGCCATATTCCATGGCTTCGTCGGCAGACATGAAAAAGTCGCGGTCCACATCTTTGGCTATTTTCTTGGCGTTCTGCCCGGTGTGAAAAGTCAGGATCTCATTGATCCGCTCTTTCAACCTGAGAATTTCCCTGGCCCTGATCTCGATATCTGTAGCCTGGCCGTATGCTCCTCCAAGCGGCTGATGAATCATGATCCGGCTGTTGCGCAGGGAATAGCGCTTGCCCTTCGAGCCGCCGGCGAGCAGAATTGCTCCCATGGAGGCCGCCTGACCGATGCAGATAGTCGCCACGTCCGGCTTCACATAGCGCATCGTGTCGTAAATCCCGAGTCCTGCTGTGACTGACCCGCCCGGGCTGTTGATATAGAAAAAAATATCCTTCTGGGGATCTTCGGCTTCCAGAAACAGAAGCTGGGCGATGATCAAGTTGGCTACGTAGTCCTCGACTTCCCCGCCCAGGAAAATGATCCGGTCCTTTAGCAGGCGGGAGTAAATGTCGTACGCGCGTTCCCCGCGGGCAGACTGCTCGATTACAATTGGAACTAGCATCGGTCCTCCTATGCTTCGGCTTCTTTTTCCGTTTCCGGAAGTTTGTCCACTTCTGTAATATCGGCTGAATCGATCAGAATTCTGATGGCCCGCTCAACTTTGAGATCCGACTCCAGGGCATTGCGCTGCTTCTTGTTTTGAAAATATTTCTCAGCGTACTCCTCGGAAAGTCCCATGCCCTGGACAACTTTCTTCGCCTTCTCCTTGAGTTCTTCTTCGGAGATGGTAACATTTTCGGCCCTGATCACTCCCTGGATCACGAGCTGCCCTTTAACGTTGTTCTCAGCCTGGACTTTGTAGTTTTCCCGGAACTTCTCCAGTTCCTGCTTGGTTTCCTTGAGGTAAGAATCCAGTTTGAAATCGCGGTAACTGTGCTTCACGTTCTCTTCAAAAACCTCCACCAGCCTGTCGATTTCTTCTTCTACCAGCAGCCGTGGCGCTTCGATCCTGATGCGTTCGGCGATGGTCTTGATGATCGTGGAGGCGGCGGCGCTGTCTACTTCCTCAGTCTTCATCTGTTGATAGCGTTCTCTGACCTTCTGCCGCATTTCATCCATGCTGCCGTAATTGAGGTCTTTGGCCAGTTCGTTGTCTTTCTCAGGCAGCACTTCCTGCTTCAGTTCACGCAGTGTGACCTTGAAAACCGCAGGTTGACCGGCGAGTTTCTTCGCTTTGTAATCTGCCGGGAAGGTAACAGGAATCTCGCGGGATTCGGTTGGTTTCATGCCTACTATCCCTGATTCCAGTTCAGGCAGCATCTGGTGGGAACCCAGTTTGACCTGAGAGTTGTTCCCTGACCCGCCCGAGAATTTTTTCCCGTCAACGAAACCCTCGAAATCGATTACAGCAATGTCGCCGTTTTCGGCGGGCCTGTCGTCTATATTCTTGACCACAGCCATTCGCTTGCGCATTGTCTCGATAGTGTCTTCGACCACAGAGTCGGCCACATTGACCCTTTCCCGGTCTGCCTTGATGTGTTTATAATCCAGAGCAGTAATCTGCGGTACATCATAGGTGATGATTTCGAATTTTATTTCGTCTGTGGTAGCTGTTACGATGTTGAGGTCTTCGGCGAGATGCTGGATTTTTTTCTCGCTCAGCTCTTTCAGTCCTTGCTCTACCAGTTCTTTTTTCACTTCGTCAAAAAAATAGTCCTTGCCGACCTTGGCTTCCAGGATTCTGCGTGGAACCTTGCCCTTCCTGAATCCCGGTATCTGGGCATATTTCTGGGCCTCATGATAGGACTTGTCGATTCCTTTTCCAATCTCTTCTTTCCCTGCGGAGAGTTCCCACACGATCTTGCCGAGCTTGTCATTGCGTTCTTTTTCCCTGATTTCCATTTATTCCTCCCGCGATAAATTGTAAAACGCACAAAAAATAAAAATACCCGCGCTGGGCGGTTAAACTAATATAATCCGACCACTGTACAGCTGTCAACAGCTGATCGACCAGGGAAAACAAGTAATCATATGGGCTAAAATAAAATGGGTTTGTAAATTTATAAGAGGGTAAGTTTGCAAGTTAAGGAATTAAGTATTCCGAAACTTATAAACTTACCAACATACTAACCTACCAACTTCTTGAGGTAAACAAGCTGTTCATTGAATACAATCTATTTCCGCTACGGCTTGTCCTCTGAGAAGACCTGGGCGGTAAATGACTGGATTTCAGTCCCGGGTTGTTTCCAGGCGTCTGTCGGCAGGCCGGCTTTGCTGCAGGTGTGCTGCAGGAACTGCTCGCGGTTCCAGCCCCATTCGGGCGCGACCTGAGGAAGCAGCAGGCCGGAATTCCAGCCGCGTTTGATTACCAGGCCGTGTTTTCCCACTTCGATCTCGTTCACGTCGAGAACTTTCACGAGCGGGGTCATCACCGAGATTTCGATCGTGATCTCGGAAAGTTCATCCGGCATCACAGGAGAAAATCGCGGGTCCCTGGTGGAACTGTTGATCGCCATGTCCACCACCGCTTCGTTGAGAGGTTTTACACCTACCAGATAGCCGATGCAGCCGCGCAGTTCACCCTGCTTCTTCAGAGTCACGAAAACTCCGCATTTCCGCGTCAGCACTTCCTCAGTGACCTCGAATTTAGGGACTTTCTTGTCCCTGATATAACTTTCCAGGGTCTCACGAGCCATTTTCAGAAGTTTCTTCCGTTCGTTTTCTGAAAGCATGTCTACCGACACCTCCTTGGTATTGTTTTGAATCCTTTTTGCTGTTTCAACAGTATCTGCCCTGGCCTTCAGGCTTGAACCTGAGACAGGTAAAACCGGACTTTCCTGATAAAACGCCACTGATCCGTATCCCACCACTTTGCGCTTGTCTCCAGTCGCATCTCCGGAATCGCCGTACTTGAGGACCTTAACTGAAGCCCCCAGCTTTTTCGCGATCAGGAGCATGGTCACAACATCTGAAGCGCCGCAGTACTGGCATTCTTCCTTACTCATCGAAGCCCAGAGTTTATCGGCGTCGAGCTTCACGGTCAGATCCAGCGCCAGCTTGTCCATGGCGTTTCCCTGATCAGCCGTCAAATAATGGGACATGTCAGAGGAAGCCACGATCAAGGTTTTACCCGGTTCCTCCTGCAGGATATCGGCCAGTTTTCGGGCAATCTCATCGCACTCCCGGATGTCCACTGCTCCGAAAACCAGCGGAACCAGCTTGAAATTGCCCAGTACTTTCTGCAGAAAAGGCAGTTGCGCTTCCAGGGAATGTTCTTTTGCAAAGGATTGGGGATCTACTTTCACCAGTCTCACTTCACTGGTCAGGCGATTCACCAATTCCCGGTCGACTGGAATTTCTCCGAGCGGCGTAGCAAAGGCCTCAGGACTGATCGTGGCGATCCATCTGGACAGAACATAATGGGTGGGGGCCATCACAATCACGCGGGTAAATTTCATTCCTGCCACTGCGGAATATCCATAAGCTGCCACAGGGCCTGAATAGATATAGCCGGCGTGAGGAGAAATCAGTCCGAAAATCTCGCCAGTCACGGCCGGGCAATCGGATTTCGCTTTTTCCAGGAATCCCTGCACCATTGAATCCAGTTCGCCTTTTGCAGCAGGATAGAATGCCCCGGCCACTGCCGGCTGCTGCACCGTCCTGCCAGGTATGTCCTCAGCCGAACAACCGCAGCAGAATAGATACAGTGCAGATAAAAGAAAGAGACTATTTACCAGATGCCAGGAATTTTTTCCTTGCAGTATTTGCATTTTCCCTCCTCGATGTTCATTTCCAGGATCTCGTATCCGGCCCGCTTGATCAGTATTTTCCCACATTTGGGACAGATTGTATTTTCCGCTTCGTTTCCCGGTACATTGCCGATATAGACGAATTTCAGCCCGGCCTTTTTCGCTATCCCGCGGGCTTTAGTGAGCGTGCTCACCGGTGTCGGTGTCATTGAGGTCAGCCGATAGCAGGGATAAAACCTGGAAAAATGCAGCGGCACATCTGTGCCGAGATTATCCCTGATCCATTCGCACATTTTCCGGATCAGCTCCAGGTCGTCGTTCATGCCCGGTATCACCAGATTGGTGATCTCGATCCAGACCTTCTGCTCGTGCAGTACTAAGAGCGTGGAGAGCACATCATCCAGTTCCCCGCCGCAGTTATTGCGATAAAAATCCCGGTTGAAGCCCTTCAGGTCTATATTGGCCGCATCCAGAACAGGGCACAGTTCCCGCAGCGGTTCGGGGTTGATGGAGCCGTTGCTGTGGCAGACTGTATGCAGACCCGCCTTTTTCGCCAGCCTGCAGATATCCAGCATGTATTCATAAAAGATCATGGGTTCGGTGTAGGTGAAAGCCACGCTGCGGCATTCTTTTTCTCCGGCAAGCTTGATTATTTCCTCAGGAGACAGTTTCAGATTCTGGGATTCTTTTGGAGAAATCTGTGAGATCTGCCAGTTCTGGCAGTTCTGGCAGCGAAAATTACAGCCGGCAGCAGCCAGCGAAAACGAGAGCGTCTTTGGCATCACCTGGAAAAATGGCTTCTTTTCAATCGGGTCGACATGCACTGCGCAGGGAAAGCCATAACCAAGCGAATAAAGCTTGCCGTCCCTGTTCTCCCTGGCCCTGCAGAAACCCTGGGCTCCCTCGGCGACCGTGCATTTTTTAGGGCAGAGCCTGCACTGGACGGTCCGCTCTTTGGTGTCAAGCATCGAGTAATAAAGCGCTTCCTTGTATCCCGGTGCAGACGCCTCGACTGTGACGTGATTCAGATGTTCGGCCTTAAAACCAGATTCAGCCCAGGCCAGCGGAATTCCACCTGGTAAATCAAAAACTGCGTTGATTAAAATAAAGAAAAAGGCGAGTCTCATCTTCACACCTTAAAAGAGGTATTTTTTTCTTATTATATCTCAAATATTTTTTTTTGAAATGCCACAGTCAGCCAATACAGGCTGACCAGCTTCAGGGCAGCCAGCATCAGACAGATGGCAGGCCAGCCAAGAGCTGCCTGGATAAAAAAACCGCTCATGACTCCGCCCAGGAAACCACCGAAAAGGTCTGAAGCAAAAATCAGGCCGGCTGCCCTCCCCTGACCGGCCTGAGATGACTTCAGGCAGATCCGATTGCAGAGGAGAAATTCCATGCCCATGATTACTCCGGTGAAAAAGAGGGGCAGCAGAAAGAAGCAGTGTATTGACACGGAACCGCTCAAGAAAGGGTCAATGAATCCGAAGACAAGGGACTGGCTAAGAAAAAAAACGAAGAAAATGATCTCCAGCCCCAGGAGAGCCTGTCGATCAGAAAATCCGAAAAACCCCTTCCCTGAGTCACGCTCCAGCGAACGGCTGGTCAGGAATGTACCCAGGGCGATCCCTCCCATCAGGCAGGCAGTGAAGAGCCCTGTTTCGTAAAAAACGACACCCCAGGCCGCCTGGAACCCGAACAGAAGCAGAAGCTGAAAAAGCATCCCTGAAAAGCCTGTGCTGCCAAGGCTGAAAGCCACAGCGGGTTTTATCTTTCCGGTCAGGCCAGAGATCAGACAAGCAGCCAGAAACAGTGCAATCGCCCATCCCGGCTGCGAAAGTACCCCGAAAATCCAGCTCAGCCTGTAATCGTAAATCTGGCTGCGATAGGCCAGATCATAAAACACCGCAATGGGCTTCCGGTCGCTGTTGTATCCGGCAGGATCGGCCATGGCCGAGTAAAACCAGTCCCGGTATTCATTCCTCATCCGGGAAGCTATTGAATACCTGTTGAACGCCAGCGTGGAAATACCGGATCCGGAAAGCCTTTCTGCCAGCCCCTCCGGAGTCGGAAAAACCACGGAAGCATTAAAACACAGGAAGAGATTCTGATAACCAGGAAGCACAACCACCTGCCTGAAGGACCGCTCCAGCGCATGCAGCACCACTGCATTTAATTTTCTGAGCTCAGGCCCGTAATATGCCAGGGAACCGGGGAGCGAGCAAACAAAAACCCCCCCGTCTCCGAGCAATTGTCCGGCGTTTCCGAAAAATTCCGCAGTGAAGAAACGGTTTGACTGCAGCGTGTCAGGCGCTGGAATTCCCATCAGAATAACGTCGTATCTCCTGTCCGGAAAAGCCGCGGATTTTCCGTTCAGGCTGTGCTGCACAAAAAAGCGGCCGTCCTCAGGAAACACGGTGACTCTGGGATCGGCAAGTTCGGAAAGGCCTGCCCTTCGCGAAAAATCACAGACAGTCGCGAGAAAAGTCGGGTCAGGCTCCAGGCAGTCTATCCTCCTGACAGAGGAATATTTTTCCACTTCCCGTAAAACTCCTCCTATTCCATTGCCAAGCACAAGCACTGCTTCAGGGTTGTCCTGTGACAGCATGGGAAAGTGCACGAAATCTTCCATTGCCTCTATTTCTGCAGGCGGCAGGGTCAGCCTGGGGATTCCATCCGTAAAAAACGTATACTGCTCTTCTTCTTTGATTACTGCGATGTTCTGATAAAAACTGTTGCCATAGTAAGCAGGTTCTTTTTTCCACTGCCTGCTGAGGGTAAATTGATTCAGTTTCTGTAAACCCGGCCCTGAGAAAATCGAGAGTACTAGAAGAACCAGCAAGGCCAGGAAAAATGTCCGCCCTTTGAGCAGCGGAAGAGTGGACAAGATACCTGCGCAGAGGCAGACTGCTGCGATTGAGAAACTCATGACTCCGGGAAGCAGAAAATAGGAGCCCAGAATTCCACCGGCAATCGTTCCCATGGTTTCAAAAAAATATGCTCTGCCGAATCCGGATCCGGCTGCTCCTGTTCCATCGAACAAGCGGATTGCCAACACCAGAAGGGCTCCGTGAGAGATCCCGGACGGAAATAGCAGCAGCACTGAAGCTGTCAGGCTTTCGATCACCCCCATTCCGGTCCCTGTCAGCACCTTGAAATCTCTGATCAGCATAATGTTTACAAAAAAGCTGATCAGGAAAAGAAGATTGCAGACAGAATAGGCTTTTCTTCCGTCCACCTTGTCAAGAAGATTCCCTGCCAGCAAAGATCCGGCCGCTTCCCATAGTACCCAGGAGCCCAGGATAAAGCCGATGGCGAATTCATTCCCTGAAAAAAGCACCAGGAGTTCCCTCAGAAGTAAGATCTGACAGATGATGCCTGTCATGCCGGACACGAATGCGGCCTGGGATGGGATCAAAGAATGGATGAGGCTGTATTTCAGATCGTTCATGAAAACATTTTACTCCAAAACGGTTTGAGTGTTGAGTCCACTTATTGATCTGCAATCAATAATCCCACTTTGGGGATCTGACGCTGTAATCATCCTTCGTGCTGTCGCCCTCAGGCTGACAACAGTCTCCGATGATCTTTAACTGTCCAACGAATTCCATTCTACTGGCCGATTTCGCAGTTTTCAATGCTTCTTTGGCCAGGTAAAAGCTCAATAAGAATCAGTAACCAATTTCCGCAAATCTGTTACTACTTCCGTCTCACCTTTTTTCTGATCCAGTCGAAAGAGTATGAAACAAATACTATTGGGAGGAACTATGAAAAAATCATTTCTCTTCTCCAGCATCTTGATCATGCTGTTCTCGGTCTGCCTGCTGAGTGGAGCGATCGGAAAAAATTATTCGGATAATCAGTACAGTGTGAGATGGGAAATCCAACCTTACAAATCAGGCAACTACTTCTGCGCTCTGACCATCAAAGACATTTATACAAACGAAACTTACGCCTCCCCAAAAATTGTCTGTCTGAAGGGTAAACCGGCAGAAATTCAACTCACAGGGGACACTTCGGTCAATGCGTCTGTGATGGTCAGTGAAAGTGGCACGGCTGTCGTTTATTCAGTGAACATCATGAAAAACAATATCAGGGTCTTTGCCCAGGATGCCGCGATCCAGCTCGGTCAGTGACCGGAATGGCACAAATCTTAGAGAATCCCGAAAAATAAATTTCCCTTTGACTTTAAAAACCTCCCTGATTAAAATAATCCTAAATCCATCTGCAGGAAAATGTAACTTGAGATCAATGTCTGCCTGTAGATAATGTGAAATGGGAATAGAAAAACAATATAGCTTAGGGAGGGGATTCTGTTTTTTTTCAGATCTTTTTACAAAAGGAGTCATAAATGAAAAAGGAAAAGCTGCTACTGTTGATGATGATCTTCTTCACAGGGTGCATGCTTCTGGCTGAGGAAGCGCCTCCGGCCGCAGCCACACAGGAAGCCGCCATTACAACTGCGGCATCTGTCGAAACTTCAACTGCTGCCCCAGTGGAAGCGGCGGTGAATGCTCCAGCAGCCGCGGCTCCAGTCACTCAGTTCGCCATCGACAAAGTCAAGAATCTTGTGATCAAGTCCCTGGAAAGCAACGGAGTAAAAGACTGGAATCTCGAACAGATCGAGGGACAGATCAAGACCTATCTTCAGAAAGGCTCAGTTGAAGCCGAAATCGTCACCCAGCTGTCAGCCGACTTCACGAATGACTATCAGAAAAAACACCGCATGTTCAACCCGGAACTAGGCAATCTCCTGGTAGCCCTGCTGGTAATCGCCGGTTTTGTTGGTTTCTACATCACTTCAGCCTTGAAGGGCCAGGATCTCTATGTTCGGCCGATCGCCGGTCTCTCGGCCATTGATGAGGCAGTGGGTCGCGCCACTGAAATGGGACGCGAGGTGATGTTCGTGCCTGGCATTTACGACATGGACGACCTTCCTACGATTGCAGCCATCTCGATTCTGGGGCATATTGCCAAGAAAACCGCGGAATATGATACTGAAATCACAGTCCCTGTCGCCGGACCCATCGTCTTCTCCACAGCCAAGGAAGTGATCAAGGAAGCCCACCTAAAGGTAGGGCGTCCGGATACCTATAAAGAAGATTGTGTCCGTTATATAGCTAATGACCAGTTCAGCTATGCAGCCGGAGTCTGCGGCAAAATGATACGTGAAAAACCGGCCACTATTTTTTACCTGGGAACCTTCTACGCCGAATCGCTTGTTCTGGCAGAGACCGGAAACTCGATCAAGGCCATTCAGATTGCCGGAACCACAATGCCATCCCAGCTGCCCTTTTTCGTCGCAGCCTGCGACTATACGATCATAGGAGAAGAGTTATACGCAGCCTCCGCCTACTTCTCCAGAGAACCGATGCAACTCGGCAGCCTCAAAGGTCAGGACGCAGGGAAACTGATAGTCATGATCTCGATCGTCATCGGAGTGATCATGACTTCTATCGCTAAATTTACCGGCACCCCATGGTTCGATTTTTTCAAGGACCTGTTCCAGGTCAAAAATTAAGGAGGCCTGATGAAAAGAAACATACCATTGCTGATTACCTTTTGCACCGGGATATTTTTCGTCATCGCGTTCTTTGCCCCAGCTCTTTCAGATATCAGCGACGCAGGCCAGCGCGGATACCTGGTCATTGCGGCCTTCGCTCTGCTCGTAGCCATCTTGAATCTCCTGATGGTGCATTCTTCCAATGTCTACCGCCAGGGAAAAAACTGGGGCTTGTCGGTCGTTCTGATCTTTTTCTTCTTTTTCACCTCGATCGTGGGTTTTCTGGACAAGGCAGATATGGACGGCACGACGAACTTCAGTTTTGTCTACAATTTCATTTATAATCCGCTGCAGGCCACCATGTTCTCCCTGCTGGCCTTCTATGTATCTTCCGCTTCTTTCAGGGCTTTCCGCATCAAGACCAAGGAAGCCACGCTGATGATGATCGCCGGATTTTTCGTGATGCTGGGACGTGTGCCGATCGGATCAGCGATCTGGGACCAGTTCCCGACAGTCCAGTCCTGGATCATGAATTACTTCGCCACAGGCGCTATGAGGGCGATCACAATTGGAGTCGCCATCGGTGCAGTCTCCATGTCGATCAAGATTATTTTCGGACTGGAAAGAGCATATCTGGGAGGTGGAGACTAACATGTGGGAAAAAATAAAAAATCTGGATAAAAGAATCATTTATCTCTGTGTAGCTCTCTCTGTGATCATTCCGATGCTCAATCCGATCGGCCTGCCGATCGTAATCACAGAAGAGACCAGAAGGGCATTCCAGGCAGTGGACAACCTCCCTCCCGGATCAAGAGTGCTTTTTTCAGCTGACTATGACCCTGGCAGCGAAGCTGAATTGTTTCCGATGAATATAGCCATACTGCGCCACTGCTTCCAGAAAAAGCTGAGGGTTGTGATGACCGGCCTCTGGCCTCAGGGCCCGGCTGAAATGAATAAAGCCTTCGGCGAAATCAAGAAGGATTATCCAACACTCACATATGGAACTGATTATGTGAATGTTGGGTACAAGGCCGGCGGTTTAGTGGTCGTAAACTCCATCGGTTCTGATTTCACGATTGCCTTTCCTAAGGACCAGGCTGGAACCGATATCAGGGAACTTCCGATTCTGCAGGACGTCAAGAACTATTCCTCCTTCGGTTTGGTCATCTCCCTGTCTGCAGGTTCTTCCGGAGGAGTTGTCTGGGTTGCGTATGGCGGCACAAAATACCACGTTGATGTGATCACTGGCTGCACCGCAGTCTCAGCCACAGAATTCTATCCGTATTACAGCTCAGGTCAGTTCAAGGGTCTGATCAACGGACTGGCAGGGGCAGCTGAATATGAAAAAATGGTCGGAGCACCAGGCAAGGGAATCAGGGGAATGGACGCCCAGTCCATGTCGCATCTGGTGATCATCGGATTCATCATCCTTGGCAATGTCATTTACCTGACCGAAAAATACGGAAAGAAATAGGGGGCAACATGGAACATGGAATTTTCTATAACGAAACCGCCGGAGTCTGGATCGGAGCCCTGCTCACGCTAGCTATCTTCAGCTTCCTCTATAAGGACAACATCGTATACCGGCTGGCTGAATATATTTTCATCGGTGTGGCTAACGGCTATCTCCTGACCATCACATATTTCAATCAGGTGAAACCCAATCTTGTGGACAAACTAGCGGAACACAACTGGTGGTATCTGATTCCAGGCATTCTGGGGTTAATGATGGTAGCCAGGCTGAACAAGGATTTTGCCTGGCTTTCGCGCTGGCCGATGGCATACATTGTCGGTCTTGGATCCGGACTCGCCATCACCGCTTCAGTCCAGACAGATATCATGGCTCAGATTTACGATACCCTGAAACCGATCATGGGCGGTGATTTTATCACCAACCTCCAGAATCTGATCCTGATTGCCGGAGTGCTCACATCGCTCTTTTATTTCTTCTTTTCAGTGGAGCACAAAGGCATCTATAAAAACGTGTCTTTTGTAGGTATCTGCTTTCTGATGATCATGCTGGGAGGATCATTCGGGAACACAGTGATGGCCCGTATCTCGCTTCTGATCGGCCGAATGCAGTTCCTGATGGAGCGATGGCTGCATGTGATTTCCTGACATGAATTGGAGAGTACACCCGCTGGTTGAGGACAGGAAAAGACTGGCTACGATTCTGCTGATCATCCTGGCCTTCCTTGCCGGGTTATTCCTGATTGGTGAGAATATTGGATGGGTGGCACTGGCCGCCCTCCTTTTTTTTATGTCTCTGCATGGCTTTTTCTTTCCCACAGAATACCTGATGGAAGATTCAGGTATCACAATCACTCACCTCGGAGTAACCTCAACCCGCAAATGGAGCGATTTTCAGCGTGTCCTGGACTGCAGGAACGGAGTTTTCCTGAGCCCGTTCGCGAAACCTTCCAGACTGGACAATTTTCGAGGCCTGTTCCTGCCCTCCAAAGCGGAAAAGAAAATTGAAATTCTGGCTTTCGCCAGGCAGAAAACGGGTACAGTTCAGGACGGGAAAAAATAAAGCATGGATAATCACATTCTGAGTGCTGAAGACCATGAACTTCTGGAAAAATATGCCAGGAAAGTTGTCAGGAGGAGGCTGGAAGCCCCGCTGATTTTCTTCCTGGAATCAATGAAACCCTTGAATTTCATCAGCTCCCAGATGATGCTGGGTGCGGAGCCGCTGGTGTCTCTTTTTCTGGACATCAAGGATTACAAGAGATTCCAGCAGATCCTGGAAGATCGGGAAAGCATCGAACAGCTGATCCAGACTCTGGAAGACATCACCCGTAAAAGGGAAGCCGGGGAGAAAATTTGAAAAACCACTGGTTTTCTGATAAAATTCATCTGTTTTTTACCAAAAATCCTCCTAAGGAGTTTTTATGAAAAAAGAGGACATCAGGACTATCGTTGCCACTGACTGTGGCAGCACTACCACCAAAGCAATCCTGATCGAACAGCAGGGCGAGGAATTCCGCCTGATCGCGAGAGGTGAAGCTCCGACAACGGTTGAAGCTCCTGTAGAAGACGTCACCAAGGGTGTTTTTAACGCCATCAACGAGCTGGAAGAAATCGTGGGGCGGAAGTTCACGGACGGGGACACCTTGTTGAAACCCAAAAAGGGCAGTGATGGATTCGATATTTATATTTCCACCAGCAGCGCCGGAGGCGGACTGCAGATGATGGTGGCAGGCGTAGTCAAGGCCATGAGCGCTGAATCGGCTGCACGCGCCGCACTAGGCGCTGGCGCCATAGTCATGGATACCATTGCCAGCAACGACGGCAGGCTGCCCCATCAGAAGATTGAGCGCATCCGCAAACTCCGGCCGGATATGATCCTGTTTTCCGGAGGCATCGACGGAGGCACCACTAAGCACGTGGTGGAAATCGCCCAGATCCTTGCTGCAGCCGACCCTAAACCAAGATTCGGGATCACCTTCCAGCTACCGGTAATCTATGCAGGGAACAAGGATGCCCGCGAATTGGTCAAGGAACTGATCAGTAAAAAAGTCGCCCTGACCGTTACAGACAATCTCCGCCCGGTGTTGGAGCGTGAAAATCTGCTGCCTGCCAGACATCTGATCCATGACCAGTTTTTGGAGCATGTAATGCAGCAGGCACCTGGATACAAGCAACTGATGGCAATGACTGATTATGAAATCGAACCAACACCCGGCGCAGTAGGCACCATCATGCAGCGCATCGCCAGAGAGAAGAAGATACAGATCCTCGGCGTGGACATTGGCGGTGCGACAACAGACGTTTTTTCTGTTTTTCAGGGAATATACAACCGCACTGTTTCAGCCAACTTCGGCATGAGCTACAGCATTTCCAACACAGTTTCCGAAGCCGGACTGGATAATGTAATGCGCTGGATACCGTTCGACATGAATGAGAAGGATCTGATGAACCGGGTCAAGAACAAGATGATCAGGCCAACCTCAATTCCGCAGCTCATGGAAGAACTGATTTTCGAACAGGCTGTAGCCAGGGAGGCGCTGAGACTTTCGCTGATTCAGCACAAGGAAATGGCAGTCAGCCTGAAAGGTGTTCAGAAAGAGCGCACTATGAGTGACATCTTCTCCCAGTCCAGCGACTCCTCGCTGGTCAACATGACTACCCTGAACATGATCATCGGCAGCGGCGGCGTGCTGTCCCACTCTCCGCGGCGGCACCAGGCTGCGATCATGATGATCGATGCCTTCCTGCCTGAAGGAGTCACACAGCTCACAGTGGATTCTATTTTCATGATGCCTCAGCTGGGAGTGCTGACAAATTTCCATCCTGAAGCTGCTGCCCAGGTCTTTGAAAAAGACTGCCTGATCTATCTGGGCACCTGCGTTGCTCCCATCGGTGCTGAAAAAGACGGTAAAAAATGCCTGGAATTCAAAATCAGCATGCCTGACGGCAAGGTGATTCAGGATGAACTGACTTTCGGTGATATCAGGGTTTACCCTCTGGGTGTCGGGCAGGTTGCCAAACTCTATGCAAAACCGGCTAAAAATCTTGACCTGGGTGCAGGTCCCGGGATTTCGATTGAAGATACACTTTACGGAGGCGTAGTAGGTATCATTTTCGATACCAGAGGACGCAGACCATTCAAGCTTCCTGAAAACAAGAGCGAACGCGTGGCAAAAATGCAGCGCTGGTTGAGCAGCATGAATGCGTATCCAAACTACTAGTCAACGGTGAAAATCGAATGAAAACTGCAGGAAGTTGGTAAGTTTGCATGTTTATAGGTTGGTATGTTGGGAAAGGATTGTCTGAGAACCTACTAACTTACAAACATACCAACATACAAACTTCCAAGCACAAGAAAGTCATTAATTGATATCGTCAAGGAGGAAAAATGGGTCAGGCATATGTACCAGGATTGAAAGTCAGCGAGCGGCAGATTGTCCATAAAGAGCGTGTTCTCCCTCTGAAGGGTGAAATCAAAGTCAAAATAGGCGACAAGGTCAAAGCTTCTGATGTTGTGGCTGCCACCAATCTGCCAGGCAATGTGGAACTGATCAATGTTGTGAATAAACTGGCCATCACTCCGGCAGAGCTTGGATCATGCATGCTGGCCCGTGAAGGCGACATAATTTCCAAAGGTCAGATGCTCGCCCAGAGTAAGGGCTTTTTCGGCTATTTCAAATCATCCTGTCAGTCTCCGGTCTCCGGCACAGTGGAAAACATTTCCAGTATCACCGGACAGGTAGTGCTGCGCGAACCACCAATACCCGTAGAAGTCCACGCCTATGTCGACGGAATCGTGGAGGAAATCCACAAGGATGTAGGTGTAACTATCAAGCTGCAGGCCGCCTTTGTTCAAGGTGTTTTCGGCATCGGAGGCGAGGTCGTGGGAGAAATTTCAATGATCTCCAGGGGTTTGGAAGACGAGATCGTGGCGCGTGAAATCCTTCCTGAACACGCGGGAAAGATCATAGTGGGCGGTTCGTTCATAGTAGCCGATGCCTTGAAAAAAGCAGTTGACACAGGGGTAAAAGGCATCATTGTAGGAGGTATCGACGCCAAAGATCTGAGGGATTTCCTGGGTTACGACATTGGCGTGGCCATCACCGGTTCCGAAGAAATGGGACTGACCATGATCCTGACCGAGGGATTTGGAAAGATCAACATGGCCAAGAAAACTTACGACCTCCTTTCCAAGCACAATGGAAAGCAGGCCTCAATTAACGGAGCCACTCAGATCCGTGCCGGAGTCATCAGACCGGAAATCATCATCCCACTGAAAAATATCGAAGAAGATAAAATCAAGGAAGCTGAAATCAGGAAAGATGTAGGACTGACACCCGGAAAACTCGTCCGCATCATCCGCGAACCTGATTTCGGGGCTGTAGTCAAAGTAAAATCACTGCCAGTGACCCTTATGAAGCTCGAATCTGAGACAATGGTCCGTGTGGTTGAGGTCGAGCATCCTGATGGATCGGTTAGAGTCGTACCGAGGGCGAATATAGAAATCATCGAATCATAGAGACCTGGCACGTCTCTATAACGTGCTTTGACATTTTGCCGTTTCATTGCTGAGGCTTTTGGGGCAATCGAAATGTTTCAATCCGTCCAGCATGAACTTATACATTTTCTTCCGGATTTCGACGAAATACCGCCAATGCCCGTCAGTGGATAAGATCATCTCCTCGGCAAGCAGTTCACTTGCAATAGCAGATTGTCCTGTACCCCGAACTCCGAATCCCGTAGCTCGCAACAATCTGGATTGTTCTTTCGTGAATCTCAGACAGCCGAGCTGAATATTGCTGAAACAGCCGGCACTGAATTCTCCCTTCAATTTTTCCAGGAGTTTTCCATAGTTCTTCTCAAAATCAGCGGAATAGACCATCGGGTCAAGGCGGATTGCGATCCTGTAACCGGCTCTTGATATATCTTTCAAACCACTGATTCTGGAATCCAGCAGATCTGTCCCTGATTCATATTCTCCGATGATTTCTTCAGGATTCAGGGAAACTGCAATCAGCATGTTGGCCGGCGCTTTCTGCTTCAGGAAACCAGGATTCACCCTTGAAGGTATCTTTGTCCTCAATTCCAGGGTGATCTGCGGAAAATCCATGGCAATCTGCGAAAGCAGCAGGCTCAGGCAGGATTGGCCGTCAAAGGCGAAGGAATCAGCATTTTCACCCGCGTTCAGATACGGTGACTGTTCAATCGCTGTCAGCTCATGGATTTCATGATACAGATCACTCAGATTGTAAAAAAAATAGGGAGGGGTGTCTGGATAAACGGCTTTGATGTAACAATACAGACAGTCACAAGGACAGGCCTGGGAAATTCTCAGGACATGCTGCCTGCGATCGATTACTCCTGTACCGTAAACATAAGGCTTAAGAAAAGAATTCTTCCTGGATACTGCTCGTGGAACTCCCGGAAAAAGCTCTGTTTCATCTTGATAAAATTCAAGCCCGTGCAGGAAATCCCGAAGCCTGGCTTCGGGTTCAAGCGAGCGGTGAACATACAGAAAATCCGGAGAATCCGGTCTCATTTTGCCAGCACTTCCAGCACTACCGGTTTCAGCACTTCCGCGATCTTGCGGTTACCCTGTTCGCCGCAGTGAAGGTCAGGCAGAAAATAATCCCAGCTTTTTTCTCCTGTATCCCACAATTTATTGAAGGCATCGAGCAGATCGACGAAAGGAACAGACTGCTCCAAAGCGACATCCTTTAAAACAGGATTCTCTTCATTCGGATAATTCATGAAAATCAATTTCACGCCTTTACTCCTGCAGGATTCGACGATCTTCTCCAGATCTGCCCGCAGCTGCTTCCAGACAACTTCGGACAGCGGAAGAGCATTTTCCTGATGGCGCAGAAAAAAAGCTGCATCGCCATGACCGGATTTTTCAAACGAATCGATCATGCTCTCTAAAACTTCCGCTTTCCCGCCGGCAAGACTGATTAGATAAGTGAGAGCCACATGATTTTTTTGATCGCAGCGGATGGATTCCATTAAAAACTCCCGGGCTTTTTCAGCACCTTCCCGGGGATTGAGTGTGCACTCACACAGTCCCAGCACAAGAAGGGCTCTGCTCTTTTCCCAGTTCAGAACAATCCCCCTGCGTAAAGCCTCGGTAAGTATCTGCTGAGCCTCGGCAAATTTTCTTTCATGGCTGTACAGTTCTCCAAGAGCGGTATAATTCATGGTAAGTTCAGGCTCTCTCCTGATGCCTTCCAGATAAAAGCTGCGGGCGTTTTCAAGATCCCGTGCGTCCAGGCAGCACCTGCCCAGAAAATTGTATGCCCAGCCGTTTCCAGGATCAATCTTCCTGACCCTTTCAAACCAGAGACGTGCCTCTTCCCGCTGCTGTTTCAGCAGCAAAGTGCATCCGAACCCGATCATGGCTCCAGTGTCCTCCGGTTCCATGGCAAGAGCTTCCCGGAACTGGTCGGCTGCTGCATTGATCTTAAATTCGAGCAGCCTGCATACTCCTCTATAAACGCTGAAAAAATAGTATTTCCCCCTGGTTTCAGCTGCCCGGTCGAACAAAGCATAGGCCTTGTCAAAGTCACCGGACAGCAGATAGGATACACCGCAGGCTAAAATTTCCTCGGTATCTGGCCAGGGCTTTTCCGAAAGCCTGGCTTCCAGTGCTGAGAGATCTTTTTTTTTCGCCTGCTCCCAGACTTCACCAGTAAATCGTGGGAAATCGATCGAACAAACTGAAGGTCCGGAAAAGGCAGCCGGCGCTTCAAGGTTTCCGGTCGATTTGAGACTGAAAAAATTGAATCTGTCCCATCCGGCCCTGACCGCTGCCAGAAGGCCAGGTTTTCTCTCCCGGATATCTGAGAACAGCAGATGCAGAAACTGCAGGCTTCTGGAACGGGAAAAAAGTTTGATTATCCATGAACCTTCCCCAGGGTGGACCAGCTGATTCCTGTTGGCTCTTCCGATCATGATTATGGCAAGGTCAGGCACATAAGAATCAATGTATCCCTCAATCTTATCTGCAAGCATCCAGGATGTTCCGCCATTCCGTCCCAGATTCAGCACCCGATAGCCGTCTCCGCCCGAAGAGAGCAGCGCTTCGAGTTGTGAAGGATAGTCCTGCCCCCCGGGAAGACCATAACCGTATGTGAATGAATCACCGGCGCACAGGATCACCACCCCGGATTTTTTCTGAAATGAAACGGGACGCATCGATTCCTGAAACAGAGCACAGACTCTGATCGCAGATTCCAGCAGAAGGAACGCGGACATCACGCCCAGGCAAAAAACCAGGAATCGCTCCTTCATTCAAGGAGCCTATTCTTTAAGAGTCTTGAGCATCTCCGCCGCTATCTCCGCTTCAGCCGATTCCTTCCATTCCTTCAGGATGAAGTCAAGCTGCTCTCTAGCCCTTTTGTTATCAAAGGTGGCCAGATAAAGATCGGCCAGCTCCAGACAGGCTTTTCTCGCCAGTTCAGGGTGTTCCTTGGCTGAATCCTTGACATTCAGGTAAAGCTTTTCAGCTTTCCTGTAATTCTCGTAGGTGTTCAGATAGGTATTGTCTTTCGAGGGTATGAATGAATTCTTACCCCTAAACCAGATCCTGGCCTCATTCAAAGCGAATTCGGATTTGTCGTCAGGAGAACTTTTGCTCAGGTCGGCAAGCAGTGTAAGCGCACGGTCAAAATTTCCGAGCTTGATGGCGATCTCGTAAAGCTTCCGTAAAACCGTTGTCTGGGTCTCATCGTCCGGGCCCTCAGCCAGCGCTTTCTGATAAAAACCGATTGCCTGATAATAATCCTGGTCGCCGTAATAGATGTCTCCCAATTGAATCAGATTCACGGCTGTCTGCGGAAGTTTTTCGAGATAGGAAATCGCCTCCGGGTAGTCCTTGCGGTTCACTGCACTCTCGTACAGGTGCTTCAGGACCTGCTTCTTCAGATCGCTGTTGCTGTAATATTTCACAATTTCCTGCCAGAGCCGCTCCGCTTCCTCAGGTTTCTTCAATCTGACGTTCAATTCAGCCAGTTTGTAAAGAAATTCATCATACGACAGATCGCCTTCCCGGGCTAGCGGCAGGTATTTATCAAAAAGTTCCAGCACCTGGACCGGTTTTTCTTCGCCCCAGCGTGCATACAGGTCATTCAAGGCTTCTCCAAGATCGTCTTTTTTCAGCTTCGACAGGTAAGTGTCCCAATAGTAAAAGCAGTATTCGGGTGACTTTCTGGTCAGGTCCTCGTAGCAATCAGCAAGAGCCTTATCCAGTTCGATTTCTTCGGAAGCTGTCGGGCCCGATTTCAGAGCCAGCTTGTATAAAGTGATGGCATTTTCAAGATTTCCCTTGTCCAGATATTCCTTGGCCTTGACAGTAGTCTCAGCCACGTTTTCGGCAAAAAGGGATGTACAGAACAGAAACGCAATTAAAACAATTCCTCTTTTCAAATTTTCACCTCGCAATTGATTTGAAAATGTCGTTAAAACTCTCAGTCATTTCACCTGGTCCATAACGAAATCAGACTTTGCTCCAGTACATTCACAAGACCGAGATCAGTAAGTTTGATTTCAGGAATCACGGGCAGTGCGAGGAATGAGAGCTGCATGAACGGGTCCCTGAGATCGGTCCCCCATTCTGCGACTTCCCGTTTCAATTCCCTGAGGCGTCCCGCCACTTCGTCGATTCCGGCAGGTGACATCAATCCACCCATCGGAAGTGAAAGCACTTTGGAATCGGAACCGCAGGCTATGGCGATTCCACCTCCCGCCCCTATCACCAGACTGACCGCCCGATAGATGTCCTCATCATTGGTACCGGCTGCGATAATGTTATGGGAGTCGTGCGCGATCGAGGCCGCCAGCGCTCCTCTTTTCAATTTCAGTCCCTTTACGAATCCTAAGCCTATATTTCCTGTAGCCCGGTGCCGTTCCACCACACAGAGCTTGAGAAGATCACGTTCAAGGTCGCATTGCACCAGTCCGTCAGAGACAGTCGGCTCCTCGTACGACACGCTGGTCAAGAGCTGATCCGGGAGGATATTGATCACTCTCATTTTCCCGGTTCCCACAGGAATCGAAAGGCGTTTCCTGGAAAAATCCTTGACCAAGAAGGACGAAAAAAATCCAGGATAGGTTTTTCTCAGATATTCTTCGGTATCGCTCTTTTTCCAGAAAAAATTGCCGTGTTCATAGATAACCCGTCCTGACTTGATCACTGTTTCAAGTTTGAAAGACTCCATCTCCGGTACCACCAGCAGGTCGGCCAGTTTTCCGGGAGCGATCGCACCCAGATTTCGAAGTCCGTAATATTCAGCCGCATTCAATGAAGCCATCCTCACTGCCCGCATCGCATTGCCGGATTCCTTGATGATCGTGCGCACCAGCTGGTCGATGTGTCCATCCTGGATATCATCAGGATGCAGGTCGTCAGTAGCGAGGAAACAGCGCTGACTGTTGAATTTGTTGACAAGCGGCAGCAGGTCGTGCAGATTTTTTGTAGCAGATCCTTCCCTCAACATTATGTACATCCCGAGCCTTAATTTCTCCTGCGCTTCCTTGGTGCTCACACATTCGTGTTCAGAAGTTACCCCTCCGGAGATGTAAGCGCAAAGTTCCCGGCCTGAAAGTTTCGGGGCGTGGCCGTCGATCAGTTTTCCACCGGTGCAGAGGAGCTTTTTGAGCACAGCTTCATCCCGGCGGATAACCCCGGGAAAATTCATCATCTCGGCCAGCCCGAGCACTCTCGGGTCAGCCATCAATTCAGGATATTCATCGGCAGTGATCATCGCTGCAGCTGTTTCCAGGGAAGTTGGAGGTATGCAGGAAGGAATCATCAGGTAGAAATTGAGAGGTATTTTTTCCGATTCCTTCAGAAAATACCTGATCCCTTCCTTACCAAAGATATTCGTGAATTCATGAGGATCGGCGATTACTGTCGTTACTCCATGCGAAATAAGGGCTCTGGAGAATTCGCCCAGCCCGAGCATTGAGCTTTCCACGTGCACATGCCCGTCTATCAGCCCCGGCAACACGAACTTTCCCTTGACGTCAATCACTTTGGCGGCATTGTCGTAACTCCCCACCCCGGCGATGATGTCGTCGGCAACTATAATGTCGGCTGTATATATCTCTCCGGAAATAGTGTTGAACACGATCCCATTCTTGAGGATCAAGTCACCCTCGATTTCGCCTAGAGCGACTCCGATGATCTTTTTGAGCTTATCCAGATTTTCAGGCATTTAATCCACCTTGAGCACAAATTAGAAGCTATCGCTATTTTATCACATTGACCGGTCCTCTGTCATCCACATGCCATACATCTTTCTTTTGATATCGAGCCTGATTCATTGTAGAATTTTACTTATGTCGCCCTTGGAAATGAACTTCGAAGAAATTCTGTTCGACCTGGACAGCCCTCTGGAAGAGACCAGAAAAAATGCCATCATGCTGCTGGTGAAAAAGTCCGACAGTCAGGCACTCCCGTATTTGAAAAAAATCGCTGCAGGAGACGAATCTCCAGGTCTCCGCTTTCTCGCCCAGCAAGGTATTTTTCAGATCGAGCCCAAGTTGACACCGGCGAAGAAGACCGTTGAGTATCTGAGTGATGAGAAAATCAGAATCTTCATCGAGTCAGGAACAGATGACGAAAAACTTAAAGCTTTAGATTCACTGGCTGAGCATCTCAATCTGGAATTTTACCCGCTGATCAAAAAACAGTTGAAAACCGAGCGATCGGAAAAACTGATCTGCCGGCTGCTGCATGTGCTTTCCCGCTTCTCCATCCAGAGCGATGTTCAGTTCTACCGTCAGTTCGTCAAACACCCCTCCAAAGCCGTAAAGCGCCAGATTATCGAAATTCTCGGCGGATTCGCATCACGCGAAGCTTACGAAATACTGATCCTGTTTCTGATCGATGATGAGGAATCTCTGCATCAGCCAGTCTTGAATTTTCTCAAATTTTTCGGCCAGACTCATGTGCTGGAGCTTCTGGAAGGCATGATCAAGCACCGCGATCCCGAACTTGTGGAAGCTGCAGTCGTGACCGCCGGATATTTTGGAGAAAGTTCCCTTCCTCTTCTCGAACTCGCCTTGAAATCACTCGACCCGAAAACCAAGGAAAAGGCAGCTGAAGTCCTGAAATCATTAAGCAGCCTCAATATCACCGGAGCCTCCTCGGTCCTGAAAAAACAAAATCTACAATCCGATAATCATGATTCCCTTTCCAGCACATTCGATTTCAAGACCTCTGAAATATCCGGTTATCTCCAGAATTTTCTGAAAACCAAGCGTTATGAGAAAAATCTGATCAACACAGAAGCTGTTGATACCGAAAAAATATTGAAAATGCTTAAACCAGGTCGGCCTGAAGAAAACATCAGAGGGATAAACCTGATCATCAGCCAGAGAAAATACAAGCTGTTCGAGAATGTGCTTGAATTGTTGAAAAGCAGCGAAAACGCGATGGTCAAGGGGCAATGTCTGAGAGCCGTGGCAAAGCTCGGCGGAGAACAGTTCCTGTCAGTGATTTCCAGGGGATTGAAAAGCCGGTTTCCTGAGGTCAAGAAAGGCGCCATTGCAGCCGTCAAGATTCTCAACACCAAGGACACTATCCAGCTGCTTGTCCCGCTGCTTGATGATGCAACACCTTCTGTGCGCGGAACTGCGATCCTTGCCCTCCGTGACTATCCTGCGATCAATGCTCATAAAATCATTGAAAACATGCTGGATTCCCCTTCAGACGACATGAAACTGGAAGCGTTTTATGTGCTCGCAAACCTCGGTGACGGAAAAACTGCCACCCTGCTGGATAAACTCAGAAGTTCACGCAAGCCTCTGATTTCGCAGAAAGCTGAAAAAACTTTACAAATCATGGCTGGTAACGGTAATATTTTTGCTCGGACAGTATTGGAAGGAAAGAACATCGGCAATTTTCATCCGGGAAACGCTTAGTCGAAAAATAAATTCCGGGCACGAATTATTGAAAACCGGACTTTTTGCCTGAGGCTTACTTGCAAAACTCACTCTCAGGCAATAAAATGTAATGTGCATCAACAGGAACGGGTTGATTCACAGGATCAGACTGAAACCGGACTTTTTGCATGAGGCTTACTGAAATATCAAACGGAGGATGAACATGAAAAAAAGCATGACCAAGAGAGATCTGGCCAAGGAACTGGCGAAAAAAATAAACATCTCGCAGGCAAAAGCCCTCAGGGCGATTCAGGAAACTTTTTACATCATTGAAAATTGTCTCAAGGAAGACGGCAGGGTTGTAATTTCCCGCTTCGGCACTTTCATGCTGAAGGAGAGAAAACCCAGGATCGGCCGCAATCCGCACACCAGAGAAGCCGTACCGATTCCCGCCAGGAAAACCCCTTTCCTTAAATACTCTGCCAATCTCAAGAAGATCGGCAGATAAAAAAAGGCTTTTAAAGGCTCTTCCAGCTCTAAAGCAGGTCGTCGAAAACGCCGCTCTTAATCATATTATCAGCGACAGAATCAAGCTCGATTTTGTAGGTCCCGTTCTGGATTTCTTGCTTGATCTGCTTGACCAGATCTTCCCGGATTTCAGGAGTGCTGTCAATCACCGCTCTGGCGAGGGCGACCTCCTGATTCACTCTGATAATTGAGGAAAGGTCTGCATTCTTGATCGAACTTGTGGACTGGTCAATTTTGCCGGAGTCGTCGATTTTTTCAGTTTCCTGGCTCAGGACTTTCTGAAAGTCATCCTTCTTGTGGGTTCTGGAAGTTTTGTCGGTTTTAACATGCTGATCGATGCGGATGGAATCTTTGGAAATTATGCTCATAATTTCCCCCCTTGTTGAGATGTTCCCTCTCTGCGTAAAGCTTATAAGCTTTATCTTTTCTTATCCTAAATTACCTATCGGCAAAATCCAAAATTACTTTAATCCGGTCACAGGTAACCAGGAATCGTTTGTGTTATATCTAAGTTATCGGGCTGTTTCAAGGGGAACTTTAATTTTATTCAAGATTTGTTACCAGTATACCAATCTGGTAGGTGAAGGGTCCCTACTTGCATCCATTCACCATTCACCATTCACCATTCACCTTTTACCTATTACCTCTTTTACATACCCCAATTCAAGCAGCAGCTTTTCATTTAAAACTTTCCCTGGTCTGAATTCCTGCAGCCTGTGAGGGATATCATGCGAAAGTTCCCTGCGGATCTCGGCAATATCACGGGCATTGTGGATCCCAGGGACAGTCGTAGTCACGAATTCGAAAGGCAATCCCGATTTTTTTATGATCTCGATGCTTTTTCTGATCTGATCCAGCTCTATTGCTGCATCCGTGATCCTGGAGTATTCCGGTTGGTCAAGCCGGGTCTTGATATCCATCTGGATCCTCTGGATCAGCTTTTCGCTGATCAGGCTGGAAAGAATCTCAGGTCTGGTGCCATTTGTCTCGATCTTGACCGGAAAGCCCATTTTCCTGATCTCTAGGCAGAAATCGGCGAGATCAGGCTGAAGCGTGGGTTCCCCTCCGGAAATCACCAGCGCATCAAGCCATTTGCGATTCAGATCCAGATAGGCGAAAATTTCTGCTTCGGTGAATGATGCTTCAGCCTGCAAAACCAGTTCCGGATTATGGCAGAAAGGGCAGCGGAAGTTGCAGCCAATGGTGAAAACCACCGCTGAGATGCACCCAGGGTACTCGATCAGACTTTTTTTCAGGAATCCGCCGATTTTCATCTTTGGAAAATGATATCAGGGACTGATTTCTGTTGCCAGCTTCCAGATCCGACAGAAGGAACTTCTATATCTGCAGAACGATAAAAATGATCATTCCAATGGAAAAATGAATGTCTTACCGGCAACATTCCGCAACAATCGATAATTCGAATGCCGATTGAAGTGAAGGACGGGGAAGTTAAACCAGAAACTGGCGGATGATATAGATCAGGCAGCCCAGGCTGATCCCGGCGATCAGGATAAACTCCACACAATTGATGACTTCAGGGTGGCTGTCCAGCCACTCTCCAAATTTATGCCCCAGTAGGTTGGTCAGAATCTGCTGCAGCAATTTACCCATTTCTCTCTCCTCATGCCATTATACACCTGAGAAAGAGTAATCTGAATGATTTCAGACATTTTTTAGATCAGATTATTGATGGGGAAACTGTATACACCTTCTTTTTCCTGTTTTCAGGCTTGATTTCATTGATCAGGTTGGCAATTCTCCCGTGCCCGGATTCTCTTGCAACAGCCACCGCATTGCACCCGTTCTGGTCCAGCAGATTCCTGTCAGCGCCTTTATCAAGCAGTAATTCAACTATCTTCTGATTTCCTGAAGCAGCTGCGTACATCAGAGCTGTAGCTCCCAGACTGTTCCTGGCATCCAGATTCACGCCCCTGCAGATCAGGTATTCAGCAATCTCGTCGCGGTCTTCGAAGATTGCACACATCAATGGAGTTACCTGCCTTCTGTCAGATATCTCAGGGTCAGCTCCCCCTTCAATCAATTGCCGAACCACTTGCATCCTGTCGTTCCTGATGGCAAAGAACAGCGGTGAATTGCCTTCGCTATCCCTGAGATTTGGATCTGCGCCTGATTTAAGCAGAAATTTAATCACTTCACGGTAGCCCTTCGCGCAAGCGATGCTCAGCAGTGTATAACCGCCGAGATGATCATAAGCGTTGATTTCCATCCCATTCCCGGCCAGATTCTGCACTTCGCGGAGATTTCCGTCCATCACCGCAGCGACCAGTCTGGAATCAGCCTGACTTGCCTCCAGAATCTGAAGTGTGAGTAAGAGTGTGATTGCGATGATGATTGTTTTCATGAATTACCTCTTTAGCAGCTGTTCAATCTGAGCCATGGAGCGCTCAGATGCCTTTGTCATCCGGGTAAGAGCTTCTAACAATAGTAATTGTAAGAAGCTCTACATTGTATCGGCAATTTATTATTTAGCAGTACCTATGCCAAAGAAAAAAAGGCCTGGCTTCAGGCCTTCTGGATTGAGTATGCTGCCACAAACCGTCAGAATTTTGACGGTATCAGATGTTTTTTGACAAAAAAACATCCCCATGTTCAGTCCGGGGATGTTGCTTTATTCCTATATCGAACGATTGTTAGTCGTAGCTCAGCAGGCCGTCAGGCACCCCATTTCTCGTCCCATTTATTGGCCTTCATGATCACCTGCTCCTGGTCGTCGAGGAAAACCAGGGTCGGCACGCTCATCACCTGATAACGCTGCGATTCTTTCAGTCCTTCGTCAGTGTACACATTCCATTCTTCCACCGGATAGGCGAATTTGGTGAGATGAGTTTTAAGCTGAGTGCAGGTCGGACAGTTGGTCGAAACAAAGAGTTTGACCTTCTTGACCTTCTCCTCAGACTTGGCTTCATCGGCTTTCTCTATTGCAACCGGCGCATCCGCAATTTTCACTGCTGCCGCATCTTTTCCAGACGGAAACTGCGCCTTGACCTGTTCAACCGCCTTGTCATAAGTCGCGCGCTGGAAAAATTCCTCTTTCTTGCCTGGATTCCAGTTCTGCACAGGTCTGTAATAACCTACGATCCGGCTGTAGACTTCGGTCTTACTGTGACACTGTGGGCATTCGAACTGCTCACCTTTCAGATATCCATGGTCTTTACAGACGCTGAAAGTGGGTGTGATCGAAAAATAAGGGAGTTTGGTATTTTCCGCGATCTTTTTCACCAGATTTTTGCAGACTTCAGGATCATCGATTTCCTCGCCGATGAAAGTATGGAACATGGTCCCGCCAGTGTAATGAACCTGGATTTCGCTCTGATGAGCCAGGGCTTCGAAGAGATCCAGCTTGGAATCGACTGGGAGCTGGGTTGAATTAGTTAGATAAGGGGCATCTTTGCCGGAGGTATATATCTGAGGGTACTTCTCCTTGTCAAGCTTGGCCAGGCGATATGAAGTGGACTCGGCCGGGGTGGCTTCAAGATTGTAAAGATTGCTGGTCTCTTCCTGGAATTTCTTCAGCTGTTTTTTCATGAATTCCAGAGTCTTGATCGCGAACTTTTTGCCTTCGTCCGTGTCGATGCCTTTGCCCAGGAAGTTGATGCAGGCGTCATGCATTCCGCAGATGCCGATGGTGGAAAAATGGTTCTGGAAACTCCCCATGTAAGCTTTCGTGTAAGGCATCAGGCCATTGGCAAGGTTGGTCGTGATCATCCTGCGCTTGATTTCCAGGGCGTCCCGGCCCAGTTCCATGTAATACTGGACGAGATTGAAGAATTCCTTCTGGTTGTGGGCTTCAAAAGCCAGGCGATTCAGATTGATCGTGATTACGCCGATGGAGCCGGTGTTGTCTCCAGGACCCCAGATGGAACCCGGTCTGTTCATAAGTTCCAGCTGGTTGAGATTCAGCCTGCAGCACATGGCGCGGATTGATTTCGGGTCAAGATCTGATCCGATGTAATTCTGGAAATAGGGGATCCCGTATTTTGCCGTGACTTTGAACAGCAACTTGGCGATCGGGGTATCCCACTTGAAATCCTTGGTCAGATTGTAGGTAGGTATCGGAAAGGTGAAAATCCGGCCCTTGGCGTCTCCGATTTCCATCAGTTCCAGGAACGCCGTGTTGATCATATCCATTTCCACCTGGCACTCGCCATAGGTGAAATCCATTTCTTTCCCGCCCACGATCGCTTTCTGATTTTTCATGTCCAGAGGGGTGGTCAGGTCGAATGTAAGATTGGAGAATGGCGTCTGGGAACCCCAGCGTGAAGGAATGTTGAGAGAGAAAATCATTCTCTGCATATTCTGCTTGACTTCGTCAAAATTGAGCTTGTCTGCCTTCACGAAAGGAGCGAGCAGTGTGTCCACACTGGAAAAGGCCTGGGCTCCGGCAAATTCCATCTGCATGCAGCCGATGAAGTTCACCATCTGGGACACGACTACATCCAGGTGCTTGGCCGGTTTGGCATCCACCTTGTTCGGGACATTGCCGAAACCCTTGACCAGAAGGTCTTTCAGCGACCAGCCTGAGCAGTATCCGACCACTCCATTCGCCAGATCGTGAATATGGATGTAGCCGTTGCGATGGGATTCAGCCAGAGCAGGGGTGTAAATCTCGGAAAGCATGTAATTGGAAATGACCTTGCCTGAGATATGCAGCATCAGACCCGAGAAGGAAAAATTTGAATTGCTGTTCTCCCAGACCCGCCAGTCCGATTTGCAGATGTATTCGTGGATGGTCTTTTCCACGTCAAGAGCTACAGATTTCATCTCGCGCAGTCTCTGATGCCGCTCGCGGTACAATATGTATGCTTTGGCGGTCTTGGCATGCCCGTTTTCGATCAGGGTCTTTTCCACTGCATCCTGGATTTCTTCCACAGTCACTACAAAGCGGTTCGGGTAGCGCTGTTTCAGGTATTCGACCACCTTTTCCGAGACCTGGGTGGCTGTGTTGCGGTTCCGTCCGCCTACGGCTATGGCTGCCTTATAGATGGCATTGGTTATCCTGTCCTGATCGAACTCGACTATCTCATTGTTTCTTTTTGTGACTTTAAACATTTCTCCCCAGCTCATACTTGACGGCTCCTTTCCTTTCCTCTTCCTTTTTTGATGTTTTCAATTTCAACTGCGAATTCAGTTACATCCTTGAATTGCTTGTAAACGGAGGCAAATCTGATATATGCCACATCATCCAGCCGTTTCAGGGCCTCCATCACCATTTTCCCCAGGAATCTGCTGTCCACTTCTTTCTGGGGCAGCAGAAAAACTTCCTGCTCCACCCCGGAAACTATACTCTCGATCGCTTCTGCAGAGATCGGTCTTTTCTCGCAGGCACGCTGAAGCCCATGACGCAGCTTCTGCGAGCTGAATTCTTCTCTCCTGCCGTCGTTCTTTACCACCATTTTCACCACCCCTTCCAGTTTTTCTCGTGTGGTAAAGCGCCTGCTGCAGGTAGGGCACTCGCGTCTCCGCCTGATTTCATAGTTGTTGTCGATTTCCCTGGTTTCGATTACCCTGGTATCGTCGGATTTGCAGTAAGGACATTTCATACTACAGTTAGTGTTTTTCCTTTTGAAATTTTAGGCGTCCACACTATATATAGTATCGATAAATTTTAGTCAAACCTTAATTCCTACCACCCACCCGTGGATAGTTTATGTTGATTGATAATCAGAAAACGGGGCAAAACAGTACCGCCACGACTAAAGGAACAACTTATTTTTTTTAATGGTCAAGGGCAAGTGGTTTGTAAGTTTGTAAGATTACAAGTTGGTAAGTTGTTAAGAAAGAGAAGAGATACGCATCTTACGCCCTTATAAACTTACTGACTTACAAACCTCAAACTCATGAACACAAAATTATCTGAAGCATTGAACGCATCCACATCTAATGAGATAATGATTCCATGAATTGCCCTGACGCACCTCTACGCGAGACGATTTTCAGGATTTTCCTGAATCTCCAGGATATGGTGAAATACGCTGAAGCCAAGAATTCGGCAGTGGCGGCTTCAGCCGGCGCGATCGTGCTCCTGATCTATCAGAAACTGGGATTCACAACCTGGCCGCAGCTTCTGTTTTCCACAGGCTACTGCCTGATTGTGCTGGCCCTGGTCCTGTCTTTCTGGTCATTCTTTCCTGTGATCAACAATCCGCCCAGCCTGAAAAGTGCGCCAGGCACAGACAGCAGGGAGCGCAACCTGTTCCTTTTCTCTGAAATCGCCTCTTTCCCTGAATTCGCCTCTTTCGAGCAAGCTATTGTGAAGAAATATTACGGATCAGAGGCTTTGTCTCCCCTGGACAGGGACATTCTGATCGGAGTTTACGCCAATGCCTGCATCGCACACAAGAAATTCCGCTTCTTCCGCTACGCCCTTCTCCTCTTCCTCTCAGGCATCCTGCTGCTCGTAATCAGCGGCCCGCTGCTCTGAAATTCATCAAATTAAATTCCACTAAAAACTGCTTTATCCCTGCCAGGTAAATCTCCTGATAAATCCAGTATCCGTTATTATGGTCCCCTTTAAGGGTCAGAAATCTCTTCGGTTCATTAGCTGCAGCGAACAATTCCTGGCCGTGATGGAAGGGGATGATCTCATCATCTGGGCTGTGGATGATTAAGACCGGACATTTGATGCTGCGGAGATTCTTGCCTGACTCGTAAGGATTCCTGATCATCCATTTTATCGGATACCATTTATAGAGTTCAGCTGCCCGCTCAGTTGCCGAATAAAATCCTGATTCCACGATCAGGGCTTCGCAGGTCCGCTCACTTGCCAGTTTTGTCGCTACTGCTCCACCTAGCGACCTGCCGAAAATGATGATCTTATCAGACGGGATTTTCAATTCATTCACCATGAAATCCCAGGCAGCCTCAGCATCCAGGTAAGTGCCTGTTTCGGAGATTGTCTTTCCTTCACTTTTGCCGTAGCAGCGATAATCAAAGAAAAGCACATTCAAGCCGAGCTGGTAAAACTGCAGGGCTGATTCCAGCAGTCCTGAGACATTTTCCGCATTGCCGTGGCAGAAAAGAAGATACGGATTTTCTGATTTTCCGGTGATGAACCAGCCGTGCAGCTTCAGCCCGTCCTTTGTCTTGAAATAAACGTCTTTGTACTCAATGCCGTGGATTGCAGGAGTGGTGCTGTACATTTCCCTGGTGGTCAGAAAAAGGAGCTTGTCCTGGAAAAAATACAGAAAACAAGCGCTGATCAGGTAGGTGACAACTATGATTTCGACTATAGAGCGGATTATCCTTTTTATCGATATTTTCATGGACTTTCTTCCTTGCCTTTCCGGAATATCAAGCTGCTGTTCAGCCTTAAACCGAACCAGCTCGCGAGCGGCAGGGAAACAAGCTGATATCCTGTCAGTCCTATAAAGACGATATCGCTCGCACGCAAAAATTCCTCGAAAAACCTGAAACCGAAATACATGGCCATCAGAAAGTCGAAGAGTTCACCTGGGGCAGGATTGTTCCTGCTTTTACGGATCAGCAAAAAGAACAGAACGAACATGAAAAGCGACTCATAAAGCTGAGTCGGATGTCGCATGATTCCATCGCCGAAATTCACGCCCCAGGGAAGAAGTGTCGGTCTTCCGAAGCAACAGCCCTGCAGGAAGCAGCCGATCCTGGCAACAGCCAGTCCAATCGCGATCGCAGGAGCAATGGAATTTCCCATCCTGGTTTTGATACCCATTTGCCTTTTAGCGATCCTGACTGCGATCGTGCCGCCGATCAGGCCTCCGACTATGGTTTTACCGGGAAAAATCAGCTCAGGCGCAAAACCACCGGCTATGATCGCTTTAAAATTAATGATCCACATAGGAAGCTTGGCACCTATTACACCACCCGCAAAAGCGAAAAACACCAGCGGCAAGAGTTGGGCATTGCGTTGAGGTTCCCGCCGGAATTCCAGGTAATATGAAGCAAGTGCAGCCATGAGGCCCAGGCCGATAAACACGAAATAACTGCTGATCAAAACATTCCCGAAATGGAAAAGTACAGGCAGAACTCCCCAGTTCTGAGGGCAGCACTGGACTGTATTCATTTGCCGGTAAATCTGCAGCAGCCGCCGCTCTTCAGGCAGCCGTAAATCTTCAGGGCTGTGCAGAATCCCATGGCTCCTGCGGTTTTACCGAAGCATAGGATCAGCACCAGCAGCCAGCCGGCCCTGGGGTTTGGCAGATAGAGCAATGAAATCGCGATCAGATGCAGCACTGTGCCGAAGGAATGCGCGAAACGCATTGCGGATTCGTCCAGCTCTTCCAAAGAAGACTGGAACAATTTTCCCAGTGTCATCGTGTAAATCCAGACCAGAGGAGCTTTCCTGATCTTGAGCAGTGCTGACAGAGCAAGAATCGCGCAGGACAAAATCACCAGTTCCCTGCTCCGCAGAAAAAACGCGCACCAGAGTATTACTGCCACAGTCCATCTGCAGAAAAGGAACCCTCCCCTTGAAACCATCACTTTATTTTCCGTCATTGCGCCTCCTGAAAATGGGCATGAACATGCCGACCTCCTTTTGATAATTTATATATTCTGGAAATTCCCGGATCAGGATCTCTTCTTCCTGCCTGGCCCTGTAAAACATCATGGGCAGAAATACGGCAGTATTGGCAAGGAAACCCGCGTAATTCGGATAAATCAGGCAGCCCGCGTAAAAAATCCAGATCAGCGAAGCATACAGCGGATGCCTGACCAGCCTGTAAACTCCGCGATTGACCAGCTGATGGCCGTGATAAATCCTGATCTGATCCCCCCAGTTATGACCCAGAGACAATCTTCCCAGAAGATTAACAGCAGTGCCTGTGATCAGAACAGTCAGGCCAATGAAGATGAGAGTCAGGCGGAGCATCGGGTCCGCGATCCGGAAACCGCCGATCTGGAAGCGGAGCAGCAGATAATAAAACAGATAAAACAGGCTCATGCTGGCAGTTGCTACCAGGTGTTTCTTTTCATGGCGTACTTTATCAGCTTTCTGGGCATCCATGAAATTCATGAAAACTGAGACAATGATCAGCCAGGCGCAGATCACGACAATCAAGGCAGCAATGATATCAATTTTTACGTAAATGTCACCGGTCAGGAATCGCTCTTTGAGTAACAGGAGCATAACTGCGGGATTATTCGGCATGTGCTTTTTTTCCTCCGCGATGGAACAGGTTGTAGACTGAAAAAGGAATCCTCAGCAGATCAGGCGTAAAAATATGCACACATTCCTTGGCTACTGCGTCCAGGGCAAATGAATGCAGGTCATTGAATCTGCTCAGGCTGATTCTGAATAGATTGTGGTTGATGAAATTCCGCTTTTGTTCGAGCGTGCCGCTTTTGAAAAGTTCAGGCAGCATGGTGCTGAAATCAGTCAGAAAACTCATGCACTTGCAGACAGTTGAATTTCCACACAACCCTGATTCCATTTTTTTCATAATCCCTGTAGCGTCATGATAAAAGGAATTTTCGATCAGGTCCAGGTGAGGCTTGAGATCCACCTGGCGGGTAATGGGCTGGAACCCCCTCTCATTCCGCACCATGAAAGTCAGGCCATGGTTATGCACATTGCAGGGCAGGGGAACCAGGTCATTGATTTTGATGAGTCCGGAAGTCTGTTTTTCAAGCCTGGCAGCCAGGCCGCTGATTGTGATGCATTGTTCCGCGTTGACTGGAGAGCTTGGACTGAAAGCTGCTGCAGCCTGGAAATTGATGCCTCTGATGCCTGGCCTGGAAATGCCGTAATTCAAGATTTCGCCAAGCTGATCGTCATTGATTCCATTGGCAACAGTAGTAACCAGAGTCACAGGAATCCCGGATTCCAGAATGTTGTCTAAGGCTCTGATTTTCCAGGAAAGCTGATCAATTCCTCTGAGTGTCTGCATTGAGCCAGGCTGCAGCCCGTCAAACTGCAGATAAATCTCGAAGCCTGAGCCGATTCCGGCCAGGCTTTTAACCAATTCTTTATTGTGAGCCAGGTTATAGCCATTTGTATTCAGCATCACATACTTTATTTTCTTATCAATCGCAGTTTCGATGATTTTGAGCAGTTGCGGATGAAGCGTAGGCTCTCCTCCGCTGAGCTGCAGGATCTCCGCATTCCCTGACTCGCAGTGCTGGTAAAAATCCAGTATTTTCCCGACAGTTTCCAAGGCCATGAATCCGCCTGTGAGAGGTTGCGCATAGCAAACCGGACAGGACAAATCGCACTCCCCGGTTATTTCCAGCACAGCAATGCAGGTATGCTGATCATGCTGATCGCAAAGACCGCAGTCATGAGGACAGCCTTTAGTTTTAACAGTCTGCTTGATCGATTCAGTGGCAGGCTTGTCAAATTCAGCTCTGCGATGAAAAAAACGTGCATCTTCTTCGACAAGGCTGTGGAATTCCCCGTGCTCAGGGCAGGTTTTATCCAGATAAACCGCTCCGGCTCTTTCAACATAAGCAGCGGGAATTAGCTTTCTGCATTCCGGGCAGATTGACGCTGTGTCAGATAAATTATTTTGCATCAAGTCCATTTTATTTCCATGCTTTCAATGTATCAACCACTGCAGCCGTAATTTAAAAAAACATAAGTACACGATCCAAACAACAGTAGTAACAAGAGGAAAATCAGTAAAATAGATAACCTAAATCCATTATAAATACCGCACAAAAAATCCTTTTTTTTGCGAAATGCAAACATTAAAGCTTCCAGACAAAGTAGTTCGGTCAGAACGACAGCCCATGGGGTTAAGCTTGTCTTGGGTGTAAATAGCGAAAACATCTTGTAAAACACATACAAAGATAGATAAAATGCTGCCACACCGGCCAGAAATGCAAATGTAACAGGTTTGGGAATTTCAAAATATTTGAAAATAATATTAGTTTTCTCTGGAATTGATAATTGATCAGGAATTTTGTCTTCCTGAGATTCCGGCAATTTTTCCACAATTATTTCATCGGTTCTTAAATGTCCGCACTTGAGGCAGAAATCAACCTGCTCTTCGTTCACTTCCCCGCATTTGCATTTCCAGATTTTCATTTACAATCCTTTTTTTTCAAGAAAACCTATGTGTTCATAAAATCGCTAACATCTCATCTATATTGAGTCATAAAGAATCCATATAGTGCATAAGTCCATAATTCAAGCTAACAGTAATTTCAATGAAAATGCAGCAAATATTTTTCAACGCCAAATAGGCTCCTCAAACTAAAGCCACAGTCCCAGTAAAAAAACCTCCAGTCTATCCCAGTTTAGGATTATGATAGCTGAGACAAAAATTACTAGAGAAAGCAAAGACCAGAAATTCCAAATTGTTTTAAAACCAGATTGAAAATCCTAGTTAATATCCGCAAAAATTGCAAGTATAATTATTAAGGCTAAAAACAGATTAATCAGTCCTGGATGCAAAGAAGTCCAGATTGTAATAATTGTAATCAACATACCGTAGTAATACTTGTTCGATTTTTTTTTAACAGGTTGATCAATCGTGTTTTGCTTATTATTAGTGTTGGTTTTTCCCTGATTCCCTGGCAGTGTACCTGCAACAAAATTTTCAGATCTGTGTTGCCCGCATTTACTGCAGGTTGCCTTAAAATCTGGATTTACAATACCGCATTTGCATTTCCAGGATTTCATTCTCAATCCCTTCAATTTCCTTTCACCAGTCCAACGAAAAAGCACGCGCCGTATAGCAAAACAATGATTAACACCACAATATTTACAATAATAAAGCAGCCCTTTAAAAGCCCGGAGGCCGACTCGGAACCAGATACAGCTTCTTCCTGCCCCGTTTTCTCATCACTATTGATTTCATCTGGCCTGGGTTCACCACAATTGCGGCAGGATATTACTAGTTCCTCGTTCAACGTCCCGCATCTGCATTTCCAGATTTTCATTCAGATACCTACCAATATTTTAATTGCAGCCTGCTCTTGATCCTGTAAACAATGCAAATGCACCGAAAAGCAGCGAAATCAGAAATATCAATGCAAAAATAAAATAGAACAAAACTGCAAAACACCCCATGTTTTTAGAATCAGCTTCGTTACAAGATTCATAGTGTTCAGGTGTTGCCGGCCGCTTTGAAAAAAAATCTGGACTTTGCTCATTGTCGCTTTCAGTGTGAGTCCTTCCTGAAATAAAATCAGTTTCTCTCAATATCGCAAGCATCAAACCGGTTACGACTAGAATGATTAGTAGAACATATAACGGGTACTCAAACTGGTTTCTGAAATAATACCATAAACAAGATGCTGCTAAAAAAATCGAAATTCCAACTAAAATAACAAGTGTTTTTGTTTTAGGTTTTGAAGGGATTTGCCCACCACACTGACTGCAAACTCCTAGCTGCTCTGGATTCGTTTCCCCACACTTGCATTTCCAGACTTTCATAATTTCACCATGTGTGATGATACTGAGTTTTTCACATCTCATTAACATCCGATTGGAATTCCCTTGTTAAGCCCGTCCTGAATCATATTAAGCATCCCTAGTGTACATGCTCCCATAAATAGAAAAGCGAAAAGTACTGCCCATAAAAATGCAGTAAGCACGCCTCTCCAAAACTGAATTCTTTTGCGAAAAACACATACAAAAATCCATAGGCCTGTCAAACCTTTCCAAAGTATCCCATCGCGGAACACAATCGAGCCAGCAGGTGTTTGTTTAATCCATATTTCAACGGCTATCAAAGCGATAATAAAAGCCGCTATTCCGATGAAATACTCGATAGTTAATGGTTTGCGTGGGAAAAAATCAACTCTTAATAAATTCGAATCCTCAGATTGAGAATTCACCTGTCCAGATGTTGTTTCATTATCGTTTTGCTCGACTAGAATCTGCCCGCATTTACTGCAGACTGAACTTTTTTCCTGATAAACTATGCCGCAGCGGCATTTCCACATTTTCATTCAGATACCTGCTCTTTGTCGAAATTTCTTTCCATTGAAAAAACTCTAACACCCCCCTGGATTTTTAATAAAGGAAATCGTGCATGCCCCAAAAAATAATAATGGCAGCAACAGCACACTTAACAAAAACCAGATCGAACTAGATCCCCATCTACGATATGCTAAATAAGGGATTATTATTAAAAAACCAGTCGAAAGTAAAAAGATTCCTGTTATAAACCCTTTAATATAATTATCCCTTAACAACGCTAACAGGCACACAATAATGACTAAAATTGAAGTATGTAAAATTTCCGGATGTTTAAATTGATCTCTGAAATAATAAAATACAAAACCAGCTAAAAAAACTGAAATTATTCCAGCGAAAAAGTCTATTGTCAGCTTTTTGGGTATTAGATAGCTGTCTTTAAGAATAGGTATTGACGATTCTTCTAAAATACTACTCTTCTGGAACTGGCTTTCTGGAAATACGTCTTTTTTCTGAACAGGATCCATTTCCTCAACAACTTCATTTTTGCGCGTTTTTCGGCACAACCCGCATTTCTTTTCCTGTTCGAGATTTATTTCTCCGCACTTGCATTTCCAGACTTTCATCTCTTCTTTCCCTTAAAGTTAACCGAAAGTTCATTGGTCAAGTGATAATTAACTAGATTTATGAGCCTCTTGTCTTAAGATTAGAGGCTCCTAAGGGGCACTAACAAAACTCTTGCAACCGAATTACTGAAAAGTTCATTCTCAGACCTGAAAATGAGTTTTGTAAGTGCCTCTTATGTTTACACTATAACATAAATCGATGCTTTCAGAGAACTACCTTGCCACCTTCGAAAATGCGAAAAGCTGCCTGATTGCCAGCATCAAAGGAAAACGGTATAATCTACTCATTATGAGTCCGACAATTTTCAGGAATAAGGGATACAGGTTCTATTTCCTGTCGAACGAGGAGAACAGGATCCATGTTCACGTTACCTGTGAGAACGGGGAAGCCAAATTCTGGCTGGAGCCGATCATTTCCCTTGCTGTCTACCATGAATTGAACCCGGGAAAATTGAAAGAGATCCAGAAAATCATTGAGGAGCACAAGAGTGAAATTATCAGTGCCTGGCAGGAGCATTTCGGTAAGCGTTGAAAACGTGACACCTTTCGGTATCTGGCTTTTTGCCGACCTGAAAGAGTATTTTCTCAGCTATGCAGAGTTTCCTTATTTCAAGGACCAGACACTGAAATCAATCCTGAATGTAACCCTGACGCACGGATATCATCTGTATTGGCCTGAACTGGATGTTGACCTGGAAATCGATAATCTCGAAAACCCCGGGAAATATCCCCTGCAATCATTTACAAAACAGCAGGTGGCAGTTTGCAGCGCTAAGTCATCCCGAAAAAAAGCGGTCTGATCATTGGTTCGGAAAATCAAGCATTGCCTGGAATTAATTTTAACTGCAGACGGAACGGCAGATTGACATACTGCAAATTAACTTTACAAAGTTAAATATGCAGGGTGAGATTTCGGTATGAAATCCTATTCAATCGCTTTATTCATACAGACTGTCAGGAAATCTTTCCGAGAGGGCGGATTCCCTGACGCGAGTGTATGGCTCATTCGCAATCAATCAGGGAATGATGTTATGATATTAAAAGGAATTTATTTCGGGATACCGAAAATTTTAACCCTACAAACAGGAGGTTACGATGAGAGGAGCGATCTTGACTGGCGGATACGGGACAAGGCTTCTGCCGCTCACTGAAAACGTTGCCAAGGCCATGCTGCCTGTAGCTGGAAAACCGATTCTGCAGTGTCTTTTAGAAAATTTTCCCCTGGATACTACTCCCATAATTTCCACGAACAAGAGATTCGAACCTGAGCTCAAGAAATTCGTACGCGACAAAAAGATCAAGATCAAGGCTGTAGTCGAGGATTCGCGCATGGAAGAGCAGAAACTCGGCTCAGTCGGCGCGATCCAGTATCTGGTGGAAAAAGAGAAAATTGATGAGCCCCTGCTGCTGATCGCTGGAGACAATCTGCTGGAACTCGATCTCTCGAAATTCGTCAAAGCCTACCGCGGCAACCTGATGATCGCAGTCTACGACATCGGGGACATCGAGAAAGTCCGCAACAGATACGGCAGCGTGATTCTCGGCCCTGACAATGCGATCGTGGATTTCGAGGAAAAACCGGCGCAGCCGAAGACCACTCTGGTTTCCACAGGAGTCTATATCTTCCCGCCTGATACGCTGAAAATGCTGCCTGAATTTCTGGCTTCAGAGAACAAGAAAAAGGATGCCATGGGTTATTTCTGCAAATACCTGCTGAAGACGAAAAACATCAAGGCTGACGCCTATATCTTTTCCGAACACTGGTTCGACATCGGCAGCCGCGGCGCTTATATCGAAGCCAATCAGCATTATGCCAAGGCAGACAGCTATTACGGGAAAGACGTTAAAATCGAGAACAGCAAAGTCAGCAGTTCAGTGCTGCTCGGCAATACCACAGTCACGGATTCCGAGTTGGAAGGCTGCGCAGTGGACGAAGACTGCCTGATCTCAGGCGTCAAGCTCAGGAACTGCGTGATCGGGAAAGGGACTAAAATAAAGTCAGCCCCTTAACCGCTTATTTCTTCTTCCTGTAGTCGGCGATAGTCTTCTCGTAGCATTTTTTGGTGTCCCTGGCGATCTTTTCCCAGGTGAACTTCTGCAATACTCTTTCCCGTCCGGCGAGCCCGAACCTGCAGGCTTTTTCCCTGTCATGCAGCAGGCTGCAGACCGCGTCGGCCAGCACTTTGGGATTGCTCGGGGGCACCAGGAATCCGGTTTCACCGTCTACCACCACTTCCTTGATGCCTCCGACTGCGCTCGCCACAACCGGCACATTACAGGACATGGCTTCCAGGTTGATGATTCCGAAAGGTTCATAAACCGACGGGCAGATGAACAGCAGTGCGCAGTTATAGACCTTGATCAGTTCTTCATTGGGAAGGCTCTGCCTGATCCAGATGATGTTTTCCCTGCCCTTCACCCACTCTTCCAGTTCCTGCTTGATCTCAGGAGTGTCCGGGGAGCCGGCCCGCATCACAAGTTTCACCCCTTTGGGAAGACTCTTGGAAGCTTCCACCAGAACATCGATTCCTTTCTGGCGGGTGATCCTGCCGACGAAAAGCACGTAATCACCTGTAATGCCGTATTTCTTTTCCAGTTCTCCCCTGATTTCATCCTTGGAAATCGGGTGCCATTCCTTGGGATCGATCCCGTTATGGATGACTTCGATATTTTTCGCTTTGACTTTGAACAGATTCAGGATGTCCCGCTTCATTTCATCGGAAACAGCGATGATCTTGTCCGCATTTTCCAGCGCCAGTTTTTCCGCCCAGCTGCTGAGATGATAGCCTGTGCCGATCTGCTCCTCTTTCCAGGGGCGCAGCGGTTCAAGAGAGTGGGTGGTGGCCACCAGCGGGATCTGATAAAGCATTTTAGCGAGGTAACCTGCGAAAGAAGCATACCAGGTGTGGGTATGGACAATGTCGGCATCCATGGTTTTACCGACAATCGCAAGGTCAGTGGCAAGTGTCTGGAGCGGAAGGTCCAGTTTTGGGGTCTGCTCGTTCTTCAGGGCATCCCATGTTGTAAAGCCCTTCACGCTGAGATTTTTCTCAGATATGTTCTGGTCTCCCCAGCTTCTGACATCGACTTCCATCAGTTTTTTCAATTCCCCGACCAGATAATTGACATGCACACCGGCACCGCCGTAAATGTGGGGAGGGTATTCCCTGGTGACTATTGAGACTTTCATCCTGTTCCTCCTGAAGTTTTTTCATGACTGGTTTCCGGATAATCCTATGAGCCTCTAACAAAATGTTTACCCAAGATACTGCCGAATAAAACATTTTGCAAGAGGCTCAAAGCAAAAACATAGCTGTCCATTCCACAGTTTTTCACTTTCCAGGCATGGAGACGAAAACCTCCATCATGTCCAGAAATCCCTGCTCCCGGCTCAGGCGGTTGATTTCTCCGCAATAATCCTGGTCATAGGCTGGGCCGCTGCAGATCCTGGGAGAAATCTGCTGACCGAAAAAATTCATGGCTTCTCTCTGCAGCAAGGCATCGTTCTGTTTCGTTACCCGCATCCGCAGCTCGAAGAACTTGAGAAAATGTTCTAATGCCAATTCTTTGGAATTCATATTTTCCTCACTTTGAAAATATAGACAGGCTCTACCCAGGGTTCGATCCGGAGATAGTTTTCTCTCCCTCTCCAGCTGTAACTTCTGCCGCTGATCAACTCATCCACCTGATATTCCTCGTCTGAAGACAAGCCCAGCTCCTCGACAGGAACTGTGACTCTGGCCTCCTGGGAATTGAACGGGTCCAGGTTCACGGCCACCAGGATCACATTTTCCTTGTCAATGGTAGCTTTTCCGTAGAAAAGAATGCTGTCGTTGGTGGAATTGTAAATCCGCAGATTATCGTACTGCTGCAGTGCCGGATTTTCCCTCCTGATCCGATTCAGGCTGCCGATGTAATCCTTGATATTGCCCGGCCGGTCCCAGTCCCATACTTTATATTGATATTTCTCCGAGTCCTTGTAGATCTCTGTGCCTGGATAAGCGCCTGCTTCGCAAAGCTCATAACCGTTGTACATCCCGTATACCGACGAGAGCGTGGCAGCCAGGGCGATCCGCAGCTTGAAAGCCGGGCGTCCTCCATTCTGCAGCACAGGCGGACAGATGTCCGGGGTGTTCACGAAAAGGTTCCCGAACAGGAATTCCTTGAGATAGGAGCCTGTCAGTTTCAGAAAATATTCGATCAGCTCATTTTTCTGGTTGCGCCAGGTGAAATATGTGTAAGACTGATCATATCCGACTTTAGCCAGGTATTCGAGCTTGTCATAGGCTGTGAAAGCCTCGGCCAGGAACATGGCTTCCGGGTATTCTGCTTTCACTTCCCTGATCAGCCATTCCCAGAAATCGGCAGGCTTGGTGTGGGGATTGTCAACCCGGAAAGTGGTGATGCCCTGTTTGCACCAGAAAGTGAAGATGCTTTTCATTTCCTGCCACATTGCATCTTTGTTCTCAGGAAAAAAATTCAGGGGATAGATATCCTCATATTTTTTCGGGGGATTCTCGGCGTAGGCGATCGTCCCGTCGGCACGCTTGAAAAACCATTCAGGATGCTCTTTCAGATAAGGATGGTCCGGCGAGCAGTTGAAAGCCAGGTCGATCGCCACATCCATTCCCCGTTTTTTGCAGGAGCGGATGAATTTCCGGAATTCCTCCAGAGTGCCGAGCTCAGGATTCACTGCCTTGTGCCCTCCAAAATGGTTGCCGATCGCCCAGGGGCAGCCAGGGTCGTTGGGACCTGCATAAAGTGAATTGTCCGGTCCCTTGCGTTTGGTGACTCCGATCGGATGGACTGGCGGCAGATAGATCACATCAAAGCCCATCCGCTCAATATCGTCAAGCCTCCCCTCCATATCCCGGAAAGTGGCGCTCTGGCCTGGAATTTTACCTTGGGAGCGGTGGAACATTTCGTACCAGGCGGCGAATCGTGCCCTGGCCGGACGCACAGCGACCTCCAGGATTTTCCCGTATTGGAGGCTCTTGGTTTTCCCATCTGAGGATTCGGCTTCGATTGTATACTCATACCTTCCGGGATCGGGAAAAAGTACTGAAGCTTCCCATTTCCCGCTGCTGTTCAGATGCATCGCTTTTTTGCTCCAGACTCTCTCTCCCTTTTTCCGGGATTTCAGAAAAAGAGCTGGCTTTCCGCTGATGAGAGTGGAGCAGGAAACAGTCAATGCGCGATCTTCCTCTCGTTTCACCAGAAATTTTCCGCCTTCGATCTCGGGATAGACGTTGAAAATCGCCCTATCCTTGCTTGGCATAAATCCTCCGATTTTGTATTTGCTTGACACTCATAAGAATAGCAAAAAAAAATAAAAAGCACCTCATTTTTTCCAGACCGATTTTGGGAATCCCGCTAAAAAAATCTCTTTTATCCTGAAGATGGCAGACTGCAGAATATGTATTGACAGTAACGGAAAAATCTGGTTAATTTATTCTCAATCGTCTATTTTGAGACTTCGCGGAAGATCAATCCGGTTTCAAAGTGCGGGATTTATGCAGCAGTGAAACAGTCCGAACTGACCAGATGGTTCCGGATAGGCAAGAAATAAGGGAGAACAGACGAACCATGAATTTCAACCTCACAACTGAAGAAACGAAAGGTATCCTGATCGTCCACCTTTCCGGAGAAGTCAATCCTGGCAATGAAGATCTTTTCCAGCTTGAACTGGAAAAAGTCTTTTCGCAAGCCAGTTTAAAAAAAACAAACATCATTCTCAGTTTTCGCGAGCTGGAATACATTAACAGCACGGGTCTGGGTGTGATCACCCATTTCTACCGCAGATGCAATGAAGCCTCTCTGAAAGTCATGATCTGCAGTCTGAATCGCATGTGCACACGTTTATTCGAAATCACCAAGATGAACCAGATCTTCGAGATTTCATCTTCACTGGATAAAGCTACTGCGGAACTTGAACAGTAATTTTTTCCACCCGATTGCCGATAAATTCTAAAATTCCTTGTTATTTTGATTTTTTAGCCCTGTTCTGAGTATAATTAATCCAGCTAATACCAGACAGGAAGAGATAAATTTATGGCTCAACCGACAAAAACAAGATTGATGCTCGGAGACGCCCTCAAGGCAGAGGGCTTGATTGATGACGAAAAGCTGAATCAGGCGCTCACGATCCAGAAGAAGACCGGCAAAAGACTTGGGCAGGTCCTGGTTGAGATGAGCGTGGTCAAGGAAGAAGACATTGTCCAGGCACTTGCCAAGCAGCTCAAGCTTCCCTACCTCAACCTCAGCACTTACCTGATCGACCCCACGATCGCCAGAACAGTTCCGGAACACGTGGCCAGAAGATATCAGCTGATTCCCATCAATAAAGTGGGTAATAAGCTCACAGTCGCAATGGCAGATCCTCTCAACATCCTGGCCATCGACGATATCCAGCTCATGACCGGACTGGTGGTCCGCCCTGTAGTAGCCACATCCAAGGATATCAATGCCGCCCTCACCAACGCCTTTGGCGCAGAATCGCAGATGGACGGCCTGATGGAAGATCTCCAGGATATCGGAAAAGAAGTGTCTGAAGACCCGAACCTGGAAGACCTGGGCGACGAATTCGGTGAAAACGACGCTCCGATCATCCGCCTTGTCAACCTTGTGATCTCGCAGGCTGTGGAAATGGGCGCCAGCGACATCCACGTCGAGCCTTATGAGAAGGACCTGCGGGTACGCTTTAGATACGACGGAGTTCTGCACAACAAGATGACTCCGCCGAAACGCGCCCAGTCAGCCATCCTTTCCCGTATCAAGATCATGGCCCAGCTGGACATCGCCGAAAAGCGCCTGCCGCAGGACGGCCGTATCAAGATCAAAGTCAACAACCGCCCGATCGATATCCGCGTGGCCACCTGCCCGATCCTGCACGGCGAAAAAATTGTGATGAGAATCCTCGACCAGAGCGCTTTGAAGCTTAACATGGAAGACCTCGGTTTCGAGCCCTCGACCCTTAAAAAATTCCTGCGCTCCATCGAAAACCCGAATGGCATCATTCTGGTCACCGGTCCTACGGGTTCGGGAAAATCCACTACCCTTTATTCTGCCCTGAACCGCCTGAATCGCCCGGAAGTCAATATCATGACCGCCGAAGACCCGGTGGAATATCAGCTCCATGGTATCAACCAGGTGCACTGCAAAGCGGACATCGGACTTTCCTTCGCCGCTGCTCTCAGGTCCTTCCTGCGCTGCGACCCGAACATCATCATGGTCGGCGAAATCAGAGACTACGAAACCGCTGAGATCGCCGTCAAGGCTTCCCTCACAGGCCATCTTGTGCTTTCCACGCTTCATACCAACGATGCGCCTTCCACCATCGGCAGGCTTCTGAATATGGGCATCGAGCCCTTCCTCGTCGCCACTTCACTGCTCCTGATCCAGGCTCAGCGTCTGGTGCGCATAATCTGCAAGGATTGCAAGGTCGAATACAAACCCAAGGCAGATCTTTTGAAAACCATGGGTATCACACCTGAAATGCTGGTCAAGCTCGAAGTGCCGCATCTGAATTACAACAACCTGGTGTTTTATAAGGGAAAAGGTTGCGAAAAGTGCAACAACGAAGGATATAAAGGCAGAGTCGGAATTTATGAAGTGCTGATCGTTACAGAGAAAATCAAAAAAATGATTCTGGACCGGGAATCAACGTCACTGCTGAAAAACGTGGCACGCGAGGAAGGAATGCTCTCTCTGAGAGAATCAGCATTGCGCAAGGTGCTGCTCGGTGTCACCACTGTCGACGAAGTCATCCGCACTACTGCCGGCGAAGCATCAATCGAAGAATAACGGGGGTACAAATGTTTGTTCTCAATGATCTTCTGAATCTGGTTATCGACAACGATGCATCCGACTTACACCTGACAGTGGGTTCACCACCGGTAATCAGGGTAGACGGTGATCTGATCACTACAGATCTCGATGTTCTCACTCCCATGGATACCAGAAGCCTGATTTACAGCATGCTGACTTCCGAACAGCAGAAAACCTTCGAGGAAAATCTGGAACTCGATATTTCCTATTCTGTGCACGGCTTTGGCCGCTTCCGAGTCAATGTCTATAAGCAGAGAGGCTGCATTGGAGCCGCCTTCCGCGTAATCCCGTCCAAAATCCCATCCATCTCCGAGCTCAATCTGCCTGGTAAGGTCGAGGATTTCGCCAGACTTCCAAAAGGTCTGATCCTGGTGACCGGCCCCACCGGTTCAGGTAAATCAACCACTCTCGCCTCTGTCATCGACATCATCAACAATGAAAAGCGCTGCCACATAGTAACCATCGAAGACCCGATCGAATATCTGCATTATCATAAAAAGTCCGTCATCAACCAGCGCGAGCTGGGAGTCGATACCTATTCATTTGGAGAAGCCCTGCGCCATGTCCTCCGTCAGGACCCGGATGTGATTCTGATCGGTGAAATGCGCGACCTGGAAACAGTGGAGTCGGCTCTGGTGCTCGCCGAAACAGGCCACCTTGTGCTGGCCACCCTGCACACCACCGATGCTCCGCAGACCATCAACCGTATCGTGGACATCTTCCCTTCCCATCAGCAGCAGCAGGTCCGGACCCAGGTCTCCTTCGTGCTTCAGGCAGTCGTTGCGCAGCAGCTCCTGCCGCTGGCGAGCGGCAAAGGACGTATCCCGGCGGTGGAAATCCTCGTTTCCACATCTGCTGTCCAGAACCTGATCCGCGAAGCCAAGGTGCACCAGCTTTACACAGTAATCCAGACCAGCCAGAATCTTGGCATGCGCACTTTCGAGCAGACACTGGTCGAACTTTACCAGAAAGGCGCCATCACTCTGGAAGCGGCGCTGTCGCGCACTATTTATCCGGACGAGTTGAAGAGAATGCTTAAGCAGAACTAAGAGCCTCTGACAAATGTCTACCCGAGATGCAGCGAAGAAATGTTTCGCAAGAGGCTCCTAACAAATCGATAAGTGAGGGTCAACAATGGGCAAATTCGCTTACAAGGCCCGCGCGAAAGATGGTAAAATCATCAGCGGAGAAATGGAGGGCGACTCCAAAGACGTAATCATCGCGCGACTACGTGAAAAAGGCTTCTTCGTTACCCAGGTCAAGGAAAAAACCAAGGAAATAGTACTTTTTGCCAAAAAAGTCAAAACTTATGAAGTCGCGGTTTTTTCCAGGCAATTCGCCACCATGATCGGTGCCGGCGTTCCGCTGGTCCGCTGCCTCGGAATTCTTCAGGAGCAGAGCGAAAACCCGCGTTTCAGGCAGGTCCTGAACAGAATCAGACAGGACGTGGAAGGCGGCGCCACTTTTTCCAAAGCCCTGGAAAAATTTCCTGAAGTATTCAACGATCTTTTCGTCGACCTGGTACGCGCCGGAGAAGCGGGCGGTATCCTTGACGAAATTCTGACCCGTCTCGCCAATTACCTTGAAGCTTCAGAACAGCTGAAGTCCAAGGTCAAGGGTGCTCTCACATATCCGATCGTGGTCGCCACCATCGCAGTACTGGTCGTTTTCTTCCTGCTGACCTTCGTGCTCCCAAACTTCAAGAATATCTTCCAGGGAATGGGCGACGCCAACCTGCCTCTTCCCACCAGAGTGCTTCTGCAGCTTTCAGATTTTCTGAGCGCTTACTTTGTCTTCATCATCCTGGGCATCGCAGCAGGAATTTATGGTTTGAAGAAGTTTTTCACCACCAAACAGGGTCGCAGGCTCTGGGATGTGAATGTGCTCAGAATGCCTGTGATCGGGCTGCTGCTCAAAAAAGTGGCCATCGCGAAATTCACCCGCACACTGGGTACTCTTGTTGCTTCAGGCGTTCCGATCCTGCAGGCACTTGAAGTCGTGGCTGCCACTTCCGGAAACGTGGTGATCGCCGACGCCATCCACAAGACCAGGGTCAGTATCCGCGAAGGAGAAAGCATCGCCGAACCCCTCAAGGCCAGCCAGGTCTTCCCGCCGATGGTCGTGCAGATGATCGCGGTCGGGGAAGAAACCGGTGAACTCGACAACATGCTGATCAAGATCGCTGACTTCTATGAACAGGAAGTGGATACTGCAGTCAAGGGACTGACCTCGATCATTGAACCTATCATCATAGTGTTCATGGGCATCGTGGTCGGCGGCATAGTCATGGCAATCTTCCTCCCGATGATCGAAATCATCAACAAGGCATCCTGATTCCGGTCAGAAAAGATTGTGGCAGAATAATAAATAGTTATAAAATTGACTTTACCGGTATTGGATGTTATAATTAAATTAGAGGATAAACAATGTTCATAAGGACCTTGACGGTCCTTATATTTTGATCGAAGGGAGGTGAACACCATGAAGAAAGAAATGAAGACCCGCGGCTTCACACTGATCGAACTTATGATCGTTATCGCAATCATTGGTATTTTGGCCGCCATCGCTATCCCTAACTTCACCAAGGCTCGTGTCAAGGCGAAATGCAAAGCCTGCGTCGCCAACATGAGAACAATGGAGTCGGCCCTGGAAATGTATATGATGGAGAATGCTTCTACGACAAAGCCCGCAATCACTACACTTACCGGCTATGTCCAGGGCAACAAAATACCAAAATGCCCGACAACTCAGATGGAAGGCAGCTACACCATCAGCGGTTCAGATGTGACAGGTTATTACATCGCCTGCTCCATCCACCACACTGTCGACGACCCTACTGACGAAGGATCCGGCGGTGCCAATCCCAATCCACCGGGGACCTAGAGTTTGAAAAAAGTTTCGTTAAAGGCTGGAGATCTCTCCAGCCTTTTTTTATAGTAGGGAATTATCAGTTTTCTCTGCAGCCAGTAAATTGCGGCTGCAAGCAGCAATCCTGCCAACACATCAACCAGGTAGTGATATCTCAGCATCACGGTCGACACCCACAAGCTGAAAACCAGGGGAAACATCAGAAAAAAAAGCCATCTGTACTTTGGCCAGCAGGAAAAAAGGAAAAGTGCACTGATGGCTGTATGCAGGGATGGAAAGCAGTCCCTGGGTAATTTGACCAGATGGTGCATGTTTTCCATCCAGCGGTTAAAATCAGATCCGAACGAATAGACTGGCATGGTGTACCATTCCGGGAAAGCATAAAGCGGGCCAATGGCAGGCACCAGCAGATATCCGAGGCAGCCGAAGAATTCCAGGATCACCAGGCTCAGCATCGCGGACTTGAAACTCAGGTAATCCCGCTTGAAATAGAAAAAACCTCCGATCAGAGCCGGGATGAAGATGAAGGAGAAATAAGCGAAGGAAAGCCAGTCTGCCAGGCCGGGAAAATCCAGAAATTTTTCCGTGTAGATCGAAATCTGTCCGCCGAAGAGGAAGGCGTCAAGATCAGCTAGAACCCTGTCCTTTGCTGCCAGATTTATGAACTGATTCACTCCGTCGTAAAAACTGTAATAGAGCCCCAGGATCAGCATGAAGGGAAACCAGTCCCTGAAAATCCTCACAAAACCCCAGGCTGATGCTGACTGGCTCCAAAAGTAGAGCAGGGTTTCCTTCAGGATCACCAGTGCCAGCGGGAGCAGGAAATAATAAAAGATATTGAATTTTTCGCCTGAAACTCTTTGGTGGTGCAGATAGGTGTAAAGATACAGAGCTCCGACAATCGCGACAAAAAGGACTGCAATATAATCTTCTATTTCCAGGAAGCTGCCGAACCGTAGTTTTTTTTGCTCCATCTGCATAATTCCCATTCAGCCTCTTATTGATCTCCGTTTTCCGGAAAATTGCTTTTTAGATAACTTCTGGCTTTTTTGTAATACTTATCAGTTTTATCCGGAAGTTCAAGAATCTTAGAAAGTTCCGAGAGAGCTTCTTTAGTTCCGGTTTGAAGTTCAATCTGGAACATTTCCCAGTAGCAGCGGGATTTTCTTTGATCCAGGGCAGCGGACTTCCGATAATATTCAAGCGATTTTTCCATTTTTCCGAGTTTACAGAAATACCATCCCAGATAGAAATTGACTTCCGGGTTTTCCTGACCCTCCGGCATACTCTCCAGAAGTTTTCCAGCCCTCTGCAGTTCCCCGCATTGCAGCAGACATTCGATCAGCAGATAGCGGTCGCTGTCGGTCATTTTCCCGAGTGCCTGGAGCTCATCATACAATTTCACGGCCTGCTGAAAAAGGGCGAAATAGTATGAAAAATATGCGGCCTTCTCCAGAAACCTGGGATTGTCCGGAAAAAGGGTGTATGCATCACAATATTCTTTGAATGCCAGATCTATCTGCTCTTCAGACTGGCTCTTGAGGCCATAATAAAAATAAACGAAACCTGTAATTCGCTTTGACTGTCTGATTACAATCAGAAGGCAGAACACTGTAAAGACAGCCAGCACCAGATAAAGGATTTTTTTCCCGCTGTTCCTTACTTGAACCATCAGATTCCTGTAAATGATCAGATATCCGGCCAGCGAAAAAAGCAGGAGAAAGACTTCCTTCATTCCGTCCTTGTAGAAGGACAGCACCAGGTCCCAGATCTTCACACCCATTCAATCACCCGGAAATCAAATCATGCTTCCTGTAATACGGCTCCAGAACCTTTACCGAAAAAAAATGAATTGCTACTGCCAGTAAGAGTCCGGCAACAACATCCACCAGATAATGATATCTCAGGAAAATACAGGCAAACCAGAGGCTGAGGATTACCGGCGTGACACACCAGAACAGCCACCTGCAATGCCTGAAAGAGGAAAAATAAAAAAGCGCAGTCAGTCCGACATGCAGAGAGGGAAAACAGTCACGCGGAAGACGCGTGAAATTGATGAAATCAAGTGCCCAGTATGTCATCTTGCCGCCGGTGATTGAAATGCTGTACCAGTCCCGGAAAGCAAATCTGGGTCCCACGGCAGGCATGATCGTATAACCGAGGCAGCCGATGCACTCCATGAGTACAACCCCGATCATCACTGTGCGGAACGCCAGATAGTCGCGCCTGAAATAAAAGACTCCGGCTATCAGCGGCATCAGGAAAACAAAAGCCAGGTAACAGAAAGAGAGCCAGTCCACCAGATAGGGGATGCCCATGTATCGCTCAAGCCAGACCGAAATGTGTCCTCCGAACAGGAATTTGTCCCAATCAGCCAGGAGCTGATCCTTGTCTGTGGAAACGATGAAATGATTCAACCCGTCATAGAAGCTGTAATACATGGAAAGGATCAGGAGAAACGGAAACCAGTCCCGCAGGACCTTCAGAAAAAACTTTGAAGAAGGATTGTCTGAAAGAAAATAGGAAAAGGCTTCCTTGAAAAGGACAAGTATGAAAGGAAAAAGAAAATAATAAAATGTCACAGCCATTCCGTGAGTAACCTGCCAGCGCTTGAGATAGACGATCAGATACATCAATCCCACAACCAGCACAAAGCCGATGGCAATGTAATCTTCCAGATGCAGGTTAAGGCTGTATTTTTTTTCCTTTTTCATATACGTCAAGTAGTTTCTGCGCATCCTGCGCGTATTTGTCGTTCGGATCAGGATCCTTCACCATTTCCCGGAGCAGGGCAAGCATCGCAGGTTCATCCTGCATTTCGCCATAAATCCGCAGCATGTACCAGCGCACGAAATTTTTGTCTTCCCCGGCCTGAGCTAGAGTTTTCTGCATCAGGGCCAGGGCTTCCGGATACTCCTTGCGCTGCTGCCTGTAAACCCCCAGGTAGAAATACGCAAACGTCGGATGCAAGGCGTGTTTGGAAGCAAATTCCAGCATTTTTTTTGCTTTTTCCGGATTTCCTGTAGACAGCAGCAGATGACCATAGTAAATCATCATATCAGAACTGATGCCGACTTTCTCAAGTTCTTCAAATATCTTGACTGCTTCTTCAGGAGGCCGGGAGGAATATGCCGCGAAAGCCAGCCTGTCCAATATTCCCCGGTTGTCAGGAGAAAGCTGATGGGCAGTCAGAAATTCCTGATAAGCAATATCATGCTTCTTCTCATAGAGGCAGATGAAGCCATAATAAAAATAAACATAGGCCACAATCGGCTTCAGACAGAAAACCAGGAACTGAAAAAAGAACAGGCAGGAGATGAAGATCACTGTCACTCCGGCACCAGTCTTCCCCCTGGAAAAAAAGTACTGCTTCACTTTCTTCACGAAGATGAAAAAAAACATCATCCCCAGAACCAGCAGCAGAAGAATTCCTGTGTTGTTGTTGAGAAAGGAGAGAATCATTTGCCACCAGATGTCGATCATAAACTTGAATCCCTTCTCCTCAGATATCCTTCAAGATAACTGATTTCGAACAGAAATATCAAAACAGCAAGCAGAAAGCCGGCCAGCACATCCACCAGGTAATGAAAGCGGAGAAACATGCAGGAAAACCACAGGCTGCAAATAATTGGAGTAGAAAGGAAAAAGAAGACTCTCGCATAACGCCAGAGGAAAAAGTAGAAAAGTGCGGTGATTCCTGTATGAAGAGACGGGAAGCAGTCACGGGGCAGACGAGCTAAATTGTGAAGGTACGCTACCGAATCGGTAAGTACAGATCCATACAGTGGCTGAGTGTACCATTCCTTGTAGGCATACAAAGGGCCGACTGCAGGGAGAGCAAGATACCCGAAACAGCCTATGAATTCTATGATTACGAGACCCAGCATCGACATTCTGAATGCCAGTCGCATCCCTTTCAAGTAAAAATAACCCGCAGTCAGAGGCGGAATGAAAATGAAGCTGAAATAGCAGAAGGAAAGCCAGTCCGTCAGATAGGGAACATTCACCAGATCCTGAAGCTTCGCGGAAGGCTGGCACCCGAACAGATGCAGATCCCAGCTGGCCAGCAGGGCATCCTGGTCCGTCCGCACAATGAAATGATTCAATCCATCATACATGCTGTAATACATGGAAAGAATCAGGAGAAACGGAAACCAGTCTCTGAAGATGATATAAAAACGGCTGATCTTCATGTCTTCGGAAAACAGGTAACAGAATACCTCTTTCAGCACAACCAGTAAAAAAGGGAACAGGAAATAATAAAAAATGGGACCGTCTCTCCGGACTACCGGATCATCCTGAAAATAAGCTGCAGCATAGAGTGCCCCAACGACTGCGGCATAACAAAGTGCTATGCAGTCTTCAATTTCCAGCCTTAATTTCAATCGTACCCCCGTTATTTCTGTAAAATGCTAATGCTTCCCGGAAAGTCCAGCGGTCAAAGTCAGGTTTATCCAGGATTTCCCTGCAAAGTGAAAGAGCGTATTTCAAGTCACCTGTCTTTTCATAATACTGCACAAGTTCCCATTTGACGAGATTCTGATACTTGTCGGCTGTCTGGAGTGCGCTCTGGAACGACATCAGAGCTTTGGGCAAGTCGTTCTTGCGGCTGTAACTTCTCCCCAGGTATACAAAAGCCATGGTCGGGTTGTAGACGCTTCTCAGGGTACTGTTGAGGATCTGGATTGCCTGGTCGATCTTTCCGCACTCCAGGAGGGCTGCGCCGTAATAAACATTCGCTTCCGGATTATGAGTATCCGATGCTGCAAGAATTTCGCAGGCCTCAACGTGTTTCCCGGAAATGAAGGCTACGATTCCCAGCTTTTCCTGGAAAGCCTTGTTTCCAGGAAAATAACTGCCGGCTTCGCGGAATTCCTGATAGGCATTCACTATCTGCCCATCGTTCAGGCACTCCAACCCATAATAAAAAAAGAAATATGAGATCAGAGGATACAGGCACTGGATGAAAAGCCAGAGAAAAACCAGGGAAACAACCGTGAATTCCAGCATGCCTTTTCTCCGCACAGCAGGAGTCCCGGAAGCCAGCATTGGTTTTGCGACTTTCTTCACGAATATAAAAAAAACACCCAGCAGCAGAATGATCCCGGCCAGGTACCAGAGCCCCCTGGTCATGAAGTCCAGGAAAAATTCCCAGAGTATTGAGCCCATTTTATTTCACTTCCCGATGCAGAATCTGGAAAAAATATTGTCCAGTATTTCCTCGCTCGTGATTTCGCCAAGCACGCTTCTCAAATTGAACACCGCTTTTCTTAATTCCCCGCAGACAAGGTCCAGGTGATGCCCTGTGCTGATCAGTTCTGCAGATCTGTCTACTGCCTCTGCACCCAGGACCAGTTCCTGTCTTTGTCGCTGGTTGACCATAAAACTGCCTTCATGACAGAGCTGGAATCTGGATCGGATCGCTTCTGCAAGGGCAGATTCGAAACCGGCGAGCCCGGTACCTGTGAGCAATGACAACTGAAAGCAGAGATCATTTCCGGACAAAGGCTGTGCCAGATCGATTTTATTGGCGATCCGGATCAATGGCTTTCCTAAGGCTTCTTCCGGGAGCTGAAATTCCCCGAATTTGCCTGCTTCTTCTACCAGCAGCACCAGTTCTGCTCCCGCCAATGCGGAAAGAGCCCGCTGCATTCCAATTTTTTCAATGACCTCGGACGATTCTCTCAAGCCGGCGGTATCGACCAATTTGAGGGGGATGCCGTCCAGATCAGTATCAGCTTCCAGAAAATCCCTGGTGGTTCCCGGAATTTCTGTTACGATCGCCCTCTCTTCCCGGCAGAGAAAATTGAAAAGCGTTGATTTTCCCGCATTCGTCGGTCCGATGATCACTGTCCGCAATCCCTCCCAGTAGACCCTGGAAAAACGCGAACCTGACAACAATTCCTCGAACATCCCGGTAATCTCAGCGATGCGCTCGGAAATGGCTCCCTCGCTCACATTTTCCACATCATCAGGAAAATCAAGCATGGCTTCGAGTTCCGACTCCAATCCTATCAGGCTGTCCCTTAACCTCCTGATTTTCGCGCTCAAAGTTCCTTCCAGTTGAGCAAGTGCGATTTTATAGGCATATTCATTCCCTGCGCTGATCAGGTCGTTTACCGCTTCAGCCCGTACCAGGTCAAGCTTGCCGTTGATGAAGGCGCGGCGGGTGAATTCCCCCGGTCCGGCCAGCCTCGCACCGTGCCTGGTAAGCAGCCCGAGAATCCGTTTCTGGATCATCAGGCTGCCGTGACTCGTAATTTCCAGCATATCCTCCCCTGTATAAGTATGAGGAGCGCGCATCACGTGCAGCAGGACTTCATCGACTGATTCCTCTCCGTCCTTGATAAATCCGTAATAAATACGGAAATGGGAAAAAGTCTTCCCGGGTTTTCCGTTTTTTTTGTAAAAAATCTGCTCAGCGATCTGGATTGATTGACTGCCTGAAAGACGGATCAGGCTGATCGGTGACGGTACGGGCGGCGTGGCAAGTGCGACAATCGTATCACTAGTGGACTGTAACACTCAACTACTCTTCGCGATTGCTGTAACGCCGCTGATGCCTCTTGTTCTTCAAGGAAATCACAACCTTGCGGTAAGGTTCCTCGCCCTTGCTGAACGTGGTAACCTGAGGGTGATTTTTCAAAGCCATGTGGATGATCCGCCGCTCCCTGGAGGTCATCGGCTCGAGTTCAATATTCTTTCCCCGTTCGTTGACTTTCTGGGCCAGTTTTTTAGACAGGTCCTGCAGGCTCCGCTCCCTGGAACTCCTGTAATCTGCAATGTCCAGGTTGTAGAAGGTTTTGTCTTCCTGCCCCCGGTTAAGGAATATGTTCAAAAGGTACTGAATGGCATTCAGAGTCTGTCCGCGTTTTCCGATGATGATGCCGGCTTCCAGTGTATCGATCTGAATCGTGACGCTGGTCTCAGATTTCATCCTGGAAAACTTGGCATCCTTTATTTCCATCCGCTCAAGCATTTCCCGCAGAAAATCGCAGGCCTTCTCATAGCTTTCGTCAGAACCGAAAAGCTCCTGGGCCACTGATTCAGGGCTGACTGAAGCTTTTTTTCCGATCTCGATCACTGCTTCGCGGGAACCGATCCCGAACAGGCCCTTGCTGCCTTCCTCGATCACTCTTATCTCGGCCTGCTCTCTTGTGATGCCGAGTTCCGCCAGACCTCTGGTAACTGCTTCTTCCAGATTTTTCCCGGTCAGTCTGATCATTTTTTTACTCCTTTTGTCGGATTTTTCCTGTTTCGGGAAGCCACCTGCAATGCAATTACTTTCTGCTCGATCGTCCCCAGTAGAGTGGACACAAACCAGTAAAGCACAACACCAGCTGCCAGCGCCTTGGCGAAGATGAACATCAGGAAGGGCATGAAAAACATCATTGTCTGCTGCGTAGGATCCGGGCTGCTGGGCATCATTTTCTGCTGGTAAAACGTAGTCAGTGCCACCAGAAGCGGCAGGGCCAGCGTAGGGTCAGGCAAGGCCAGATCCGGAATCCAGAGGAAAGCTTCGCCCTTCAGGTCAATGGAAAGCCTGAGTGCCGTGAACAGAGCAAAAAGAATCGGAAGCTGTATCAATACAGGCAGGCAGCCCCCAAGAGGATTTATATTGTGTTCCTTGTAAACTTTCATGATTTCCACGTTCAGTTTCTGGGGATCGCTCTTGAAACGCTCCCGGATATTGTTGACGATCGGCTGGACCTTCTTCATTTCCTCCATGGAGATCGTCTGCTTGTAAGTAAGGGGATGCAGCAGGATCTTGATCAGCACTGTCAGTAAAATGATGGCGAGCCCCCAGTTCCCGCAGAAATTGTGGAAGAATTTCATCACTGAGAGCAGGGACTGGGCGATGGAGCTGAAAAAGCCGAAATTAATCAGTTCCTCGGCCTTTACCTCCTTGAGCATTTCAGGGTCGTTTGGCCCCAGAAAGGCCGTGAAAATCAAGTTCCTTTGAAGGGAAAAGGCAAGCGAAAGCTTCACCCCTTCCGTCATTACAGCGCTTTCCGCAGTAGCCGGAACAGCAGTTATCGATCTTATTTCACCGGCTTCAGGAAGAACTGTGAAATTGTAATATGAAGCTAGAAATGCCAGGAATTTCGTCTGCGCCGGGATCACTGATTTCAGGGCTTTCTGGAAATTCACCTGGACATTTTTATCTGCCATCCAGGAAACCATGGCATTACTGGGATCGTCAATGTAAGGTCCGAAGGAAATCTCACAGCTGTCCATTCCATCCGCAGGTGTCAGCTCTTCACGGAAAAAATATTTCCCCCTGTAGAAAGTAAAAAAACGCTTGTTTTTTTCTGATTTCAATGCGACACGCAGTTCCCGATTTTTGATTTCCACTGTGTCGAAACTGAATTCGACCAGTTTCCCGCCTGACCTGAGAAGACCGAAACCGATGCCGTCGGTTTTCTTGGCAGGGATCAGTTCGGCTTTGAATTTTTTGTCTGTCAGTTTGTATTTTGTAAGGCCGCCTGTTTTCGTATCCAGTTCAATTTCGATGTTTTCGTTCTTGATCTCGAGATAATCGACACGGCCATCCAGGTTGATGTCTTTCACAAGGTAATCAAAGGTCTGTTCTGCGCTCAGCATCCCAGGCAGCAACAAAAAGAGAAAAGTGAAAAAGGTCACAATCAGACTGTTCATCTTATAGGATCGTAGCCTCCTGGATTGAATGGGTGGCAACGGAGAATCCGCCGGGTACCAAGATAAATTCCTCTGAAAAAACCGTATTTCTGGATAGCCTGCCTGGCATATTCCGAGCAGGAAGGGTAATAACGGCAGGTATCCGGAAAAAAGGCAGAAACAGCCTGATAGAAAGAAATCAGTGCGAAAGCAATCTTATTTAAAAATCTGCCGATGGACTTCAAAATCACTTTTTAGCTGCCGGTATGAGGCGGTTATGCTCTCTTTATCCCTGGGAATTACGATCAGAAATCCTCTCGCAGCAAAAACACGGGCAAGTTCGCGGATTTTTCTGCGAAAACAGTTCCGAAGAACCGCGCAGCCGAGTTTTTTTTTACTGGAATCCCGAGCTTGAGCCCGGATTCGTTCGGCAAATAGTAAAACTTGAGATGGCTGGATTTTCTGACGATGCCCTCTTTGAACGTCTGTTCGAAATCTCTATGTCTGCTGAGTGAAAACCACATCAGACGCTGAGCTTTTTTCTGCCCTTGGCTCTTCTGCGCTTGATCACATTGCGTCCGCCGGGAGTGGACATCCTGACCAGAAACCCATGATCCTTATGCTTTTTGCGGACATTGGGCTGATAAGTTCTCTTCATCTTGCACCTCTTTCCTATTGCAGTCTGCGAAAGTTTAATCCAAATCTATCAAAACCTGGCTGAATCCCGCCGGTAGAGGTCAATAATATACCGGCCGCCTATGCCTGTCAAATATTGGCTAATTCACCAGTAACCTCATAGGGTCAAACGGGACATGTTGTTCTTTAGAAGCTGTTAATCCGAGCGTAGCGAAGATTTACAGCTTCTTAATCCCCGATGCGCAGCGAAGGGGACCGCCATATTTTAGAGCAGCTGAAAGGGTTTCAAAAGCAATGCAAAAGATGGGGACATGTCGTGCCCGAATTTCTCGCCCAAATTACGACTTGTCCCCGTCTGCAAGGAAAATCTATCGGCCCTTCTTTTTGACAAAAATCACATAAAACGATAAGCTTTCATTGGCTGTTGCTTGATTTTAAGCAGAATTTCCTGGAAATCAGGCATTCGACAATAGAGAAGAAATCCGACATCGAATTTGTTACAAAGCTCAGTTGAAGAATGACAATGAGCATTGCCAGATTGAAGTCAGGGCTTACGATCTGCCGGGACATGAGGTGAAGAAGAATGCAGGGAAGTAAAGCTCAAGATAAATTCTATCAGCCATTGTCAATTTTATATGGTTTGCTGATCTTTTTCTTAATCAGATTTGTTATCTGGCATGTTCTTCCAATCAAAATGCCTGTTTTGATTTTTAATCAATGGGAAGAATTCTTTTTAAGGATTCTGCCTTTTCTCGCAGTCGTTTTTTTTATGAAGCAGGATCCCATCAGCGAGATCAAGCAAAATCTGACTTATCTTACCGTTCCAGATCTTATTAAAGTGTGGTCTGCTTTTGTTTCACTTCCTATTCTTGAAAGTTTTTATCAAAGATCTTCATTTACAGTCTTGTTAATAATAGGCGTTTTTACTGCAACATGTTTTTACAGTACAATCAGCTTCATTTTTAACAATTCAATTACTTCATCGAAAACACTTTCCCTTCTGTTGCTCATTTTTTTCAGTCAGATTATACCAACCCTCGTGTGTTTGGTTTTATTCTTGTTATTTACCGTTTCGCAATCGTCATCCATGCCTGTTAGTTCAATGTTCGCATATATATTTTATCTTTTCCCACCTGCCATTAACGGGGTAATCGGCTTCATCACCTGGTGTTATTTCTTTCCTAAATCAGGGATCCCGTGAAAGCCGAGACCGTATCTCAACATTAACATTCGAGGGACAAAATCGGCGGAGTTGAGCGAGAAAGACTGAAATTACATGAAAATCGGAAGTATCTCTTACGTGCGAGGTGAATAATGGCGAAAATCAATGTCCTAGACAAAGAAATTACCGTCTATTCCGATTTTAAACCCGTCGAATTCGATGGGTTTAGGAAACCGGCGGCGGGAAATCGGGTATAATAATGACTGGACGAGCGGAGGGATGAATCCGTGATACAGGTTTAAAGATAGACTAAACTTTGAATATTCAGGAGGCTGCAATGGGAAAAACACTTACACTTAACGAGATGAAAATTTTTGCTGACTTTGAAAAACTTTCCAGAAAAGCCAGAAAAGAAGCTACAGATTTCATCGCTTATCTCAAAGCCAAAGAGGAAATCGAAGCCACAAAGGAGATCATCGAGGATGACGATTTTGTGGAAAGCATTGCCAGGGGAGAAGCGGATTTCAACAAAGGCGCGTTCAAGAAATGGTCTGAGGTCAGGGAAGATGTATGAAATTCTCCTGTCCAGGGAAGCAGTGAAATATTATCAGAAACAGGCTGATGATCTTAAATCCAGATTGAATAAAGCCATTGATTCCTTAAGCAGCGAACCGATCAAGAACCCGCAAGTGAAAAAACTACACGGTCAGTTTGAAGGTAACTATCGCCTGAGAGTTGGTGAAATCAGGATTGTTTATGAAATCGATCATAAGAGTAAAATTGTCAGGATCAAAGCAATCAAGAGCAGGGAAAATGCTTATAAACGATGATATGAGGGCATCTTGAACACAGTCCGCGTCAGAGTCGCGCTGATCATGATCAAGGATGATTCCATCCTGATGATCAAGCACAGGAAGGATGATTCCGAATACTGGCTTGTACCAGGTGGAGGAATCGAATACGGCGAAACAGTGGAGCAGGCGCTGCGCCGGGAGATCATGGAAGAATGCGGAGTGGAAATCGAAGTGGATCGTTTTGCATTCTCCTGCGAGACAATCGGTGGGCATCACCGCCACATCCTGCATCTTTTCTTCACAGGTAAAATTCTCTCAGGCAAATTAAAACTTGGAACAGAAGGTAATCTGGTAGGTCTCGGATTCATGAAAATCGCCGAACTCCCGACCATTACAGTTTATCCCAAAGTTACCGATACATTAATGAAACTGGCGCGGGGCGGAAGCTTCGAGCCACGGCACATTTTCGGTAATATCTGGGAGGATTGATGCATAAGCGGGAGTTTGACCAGATCATCAAAGAAGAGAAGGAGAAGATCTCCCGTAATCCTTCGGATTTTCAAGCATATTATAACATCGGCCGGGCCTATCAGCTGAAAGGCAGCAACGAAGAAGCCATTAAGTATTTCATCCTGTCGCTGAAATGGAATCCGACGGACGCCTTCTGCCATAATTTTCTGGGCCTCTGCTACAAATTCAAGGGCGACAATGAGAAAGCCCTGGAATGCCTGAAGCGGGCCATCGAATACAATCCGCGCTATCTTTATGCATTCAACAACATCGGTTCCCTGCACCGCGAGATGGGCAATTACGACGAAGGCATCCTGTATTTCAACCAGGCTCTCAAGATCAACCCTCTCTATGCACCTGCCTATATCAATCTGGGTCTGATCTATGAGCGGAAAAGCATCTTCGATCTGTCTAAAATCAATTATGAAAAGGCTATCAAGATCAATTCATACAATGCCTTTGCCCACTATTCCCTGGGAAGGCTGCTTCTGAAGCACGGGAAGCTGGACGCTGCGATCAGGCAGCTCAAAAAAGCCGTCTCCATCAATCGTGATGATCCTTATTCACACAATATGCTCGCAGAGGCCTATCAGAAAAAAGGCCTGATCAGGGAAGCAGAAAAGAAAAGCCACCTGGCTGTGATGCTGGACCGCAACTATTTTTACGGTCACTTGTCTCTCGGCAAGATTTTCTTGCGTCTCAAGCGCCTGGACGAAGCTTTAGCCGAACTTTCCAAGGCCGCCAACATCATCACGGAAAATGTGGACGCCCGCTTCTATCTCGGACAGGCGTATCTGCACAAGGACCTGCTCGACAAGGCTGAGATAGAACTGCATTTTGTACTCAAAAAACAGCCGGCGTATAAGAATCTGCACCTCTGCCTGGGCGAACTCTGGAGAAAGAAAAATCTGCTGGATTTGTCGGTCAAGGAATTCCTGCTGGAAATCGAGCTCGACCCCACCAATATTGATGCCCACTATTACCTCGGACTGACTTATAAAGCCAAAGGGATGGTGAACGAGGCGATCTATGAATTCAAGCGCGTCACAGCCCTGGATGCCAATTACTACAAGGCTTATAACTCACTTGGGGACATCTTCGACGGCAGGGGGGAATACGAAAAAGCGATCGAATTATGGAAAAAAGCTGATGAAATCAGGGTAAAACTGATCAATAAGGGAGTGGAGCTGGACGAGAACGAGCAGCAGCTCAAGCAGAAAAAGGAAGAGCTGAAGCGGGAGATCGATGAACTCAAGAAGAAGCTGGCCGTTTCTCCGGAATCGCCTGAACTGCATTATGAACTGGCCACTGCGCTCCGCAACTGCGGCCTGACCCAGGAAGCGATCGCGGAATACGAAAAAGTCCTGGATCTGAATCCTGAAGACCGTTACGCCCAGTATTACCTGGATACTCTCTTCCAGCTGGTCGGCCATTATGATAAAAAAGTAGTCAAATGGAAGAAAGCAGTGCTATTGAATCCACAGGATTCCAATGCTCATTATCACCTTGGGGGCGCCTACAAGGAAGACGGCTTTATCCAGAAAGCGATCGAGGAATGGGAGAAAGCCCTGGCCATCAACAGCCAGTTCATAGAATCCATTGTGGCTCTCGGTGAAGCTTACAGGGACCAGGGAAATTCCAATGCAGCAGTCATGATGTGGAACCGTGCGATCCAGCTGAAGCCAAATCATCTCACTGCTTTTCTGGAACTCGGCAAGCACTATAAAAATTCCGGGAATTACGAGGAAGCCATCCATGTACTCAACTGTGCCCTGAACATCAATCCGGCCCGCCGGGATCTCCTGCTGGAACTTGGCGTGACTTTCCGCCTTAATGCCCAGCTGGAACAATCGCAAAGCATGCTGGAGATGCTGATCGACCTGGACGAGTCAAATCCGGAAGCGCATTACGAGCTTGGGGAAGTCTATTACCGCAAGGAGGAGACCGAGCGTGCGATCATCGAACTGGAACGGACGCTTGAACTCAATCAGTCCCTGGTGAATGCCCTGTACCGCCTCGGCTATATTTACAAATCCCGGGGGGATTTCAACAAAGCCCGTGAGCTGCTGGAAAAAGGCTTTAAGATAAATCCCGAAGATGAATTCGTGGCATATTCTCTGGCCACCTGCTACCGGAAACTGGGTGCCCTGGACCAGGCCATCAATCTGTTCAAACAGGTGGCACTGCTCAACCCGCAGGATGTCTATGTTCACACCAATCTGGGATTGTGCTATTTCGATAACCGGGACCTGGACAACGCCCTGGAGAAATTTCAGGAAGCAGTAACCGTCAATCCCGAAGATGAAGTGTCATTGTACAATCTCGGCCTGATCTATTTCGAAAAGAAAATGTATGAAAACGCCATCAATATCTGGCAGAAGCTTCTGAAAATCAACGACACCGATCCATATGTCCATTTTAATCTGGGCAGCGCCTATGAAGAAGTCGGACTGATTCTGAAGGCTAAAACCGAGTGGAGCAGAGCCCTGGAACTCTCTCAGGAAGGTTCAGCCATCACCAACTTTGCCCGTGAATCGCTGGAGCGGGTGAAATCGATTGGCAACGTTTAACCATTATCCATATCGCTCCCATTGAAGTTAGTAAGTTTGTAAGATTGTAAGTTTTTAAGTTACTATAAAGGAATGATATTATTCCCAACTTATAAACCTATAAACTTTTCCTCTTATCAACCTCAAGCATTTCACAGAGTTTCTAATGTCTGATCCGATCAAGAAAAAAGCCCTCGCCCTGTTTTCCGGCGGTCTCGACAGCACCCTGGCGGTTCTGGTGGCAAGAGATGCCGGCGCGGAAGTGATAGGGATCAAATTCACGACCCCTTTTTTCGGGTCCCGGAGCGCTGAGACCGGGGCTGCCGCAATCAATCTGCCTCTATTTGTCAAAGACATCTATGAACCGCACCTGAAAATTCTGCGCAATCCTAAATTTGGCTATGGCAGGAATCTGAATCCCTGCCTGGACTGTCACATTCTGATGGTGAAAACGGCCAAAGCAATGCTTGCGGAAACTGGAGCAGACTTTCTGATTTCAGGAGAAGTGCTGGGTGAACGTCCTAAATCTCAGACCAGAGAAGCACTGCATGTTCTGGAAAAGTATTCCGATACCCAGGGGCTGCTGCTGCGACCGCTGTCAGCAAAGCTCCTGGAACCGACGATTCCTGAACTCAACGGCTGGATGGACCGGGAGAAACTCTATGAAATCAATGGCCGTTCCCGGAAAGCCCAGCTCGAACTGGCCTCCAGGTATGGCCTGACTGAGTTTGAAACTCCAGCTGGAGGATGTCTTCTTACTGAGCCTAATTTCTGCCTGCGTTTGAAAAAAATCCTCCACGATCCGCTCCTGAGCAGAAAAAAGCTGGAACTGCTGAAATGCGGACGCCATTTCATGGTAGAGGGGTACCTCGTGGTGATCGGGAGAAATCAGTCAGATAATGAATTTCTGGCAGGACTCGTTGAGCCCGACGATGCCGTGATCAGAGTCTTCGACAGACCATCCCCTCTCACGGTAGTGATCGGCGGAATCAGAGCCAGGGAAAGTGCTCTTCAGAAAGCTGCAGCCCTTACTCTGCGCTATTCCAAATACCGGGACGAAAAAAACGTGGCTTTGAAAATTATTGAACAGGTGATTATAATTGAGTCTGCCATCAACGACGGGCAGTTTGAAAGGTTATAATGAAACGGATTTATCTTGATTATAATGCCACCACTCCAATTGACCCAAGAGTCTGGAAGGCAATGCAGGCTTCGGTTGAACTTTATCCGGCCAACCCTTCCAGTATCCATACTCCCGGCCAGGAAGCCAGGATCTTTACTGAATCCTGCAGGGAAACCATCGCCGGCGCGCTCAACTCCAACCCTGCTGAAATCGTATTCACAGGAAGCGGTTCAGAGTCGGACAACCTGGCGCTGCTTGGTGTGATGCGGGGATGCACCGCAAGTGGCCGCAGGCACCTGATTGTGAGCGGCATCGAACACCCGGCTGTGGAGAAAACTGCCAAAGCCTTGGAACAGGAAGGATTTCATGTAGACAGGCTGGCTGTCGACAAGCATGGATTTATAGATTTTCCCCAGCTGGAAAGCCTGATCACTCCGGCTACTGTCCTGGTGTCAGTGATTCACGCCAACAATGAAATCGGGACCATTCAGGATCTGACCCGGATTGCGGAACTCTGCAGGAAAAATGGTGCCCTGCTTCACACAGATGCAGTTCAGTCCTTCGGTAAAGTCCCGATCAATGTGCGACAAACCGGGATCGATCTGCTGTCTGCTTCCGCTCATAAGATATACGGCCCCAAAGGCTGCGGTTTCCTGTTTGTCAGGAAGGGCGTCCAGCTCTCCCCGGTTCTATTCGGAGGCAAGCATGAACTTGGCCTGCGTCCGGGAACCGAATCCATCCATAACCTGGCCGGTTTAGCTGAAGCGAGCCGCATCATGGAGCTGGAACGCGAATCCGATAATCAGCGGATTTCCAGCCTGAAAAGCCGGCTTGTTTCAGGAATTGCTGAGATCCCGGAAATAATCATCAACAGTCCCGAAAAAAACTGCCTGTCCGGCACATTGAATGTTTCCATCCGGCATGTGGAGGGAGAATCATTGCTCGCAGAACTGGATCTGCTCGGGATAGCAGTTTCCACAGGTTCGGCCTGCGCATCCGGCAGCAGCAAGCCTTCCCCGATACTGACTGCAATCGGTCTGGCTCCAGATTACGCCCAGGGATCGCTGAGAATCAGTCTGGGCAGATGGACTGAAGCGGAGGAAATTGACTGCTTTCTTTCCGTATTGCCTGGAATTGTCGGGCGCCTCCGCAGAATGTCGGCTTTATCTGGCCGAGAGGACATGAACAGATGAATATTCAATGCTGAAGCGCTCTGTAAAACTGTTCCTGCTGCTGCTGATTCCAATTTTTGCCGGCAGTTTCGGATATTATCTCATGTTCGGAAAACTGTTCGGCGGTCAGGAATCCTTTCTGAATTGCCTCTATATGACTGTCATCACCGTTTCCTCAACAGGATTCGGTGAAATGGTCGACATGTCTTCCAATCTGACATGGGGCAGGGTTTATACCATGCTCGTCCTGGTCTGCGGAATGGGCACCATGGTTTATGCGGTTACCGAATTCACTGCTGCCCTAGTCGAAGGAACATATCACAACGCCTGGCGGAGGAAAAAAATGGAAAAAAAGATTCTGAATTTAAATGATCACATCATCGTCTGCGGTTACGGAGAAACCGGAGTGTCCGTAGTACAGGAGCTGTATAAAACCAAAAGGGCTTTCGTGATCGTGGAACATACCGAAGAGATCATCGAAGAAATCGAGTCTTTCAATCAGGAAAATCCGATCCCTCTTCTTTATATCAAGGGCGACGCTGCAGATGAACACATCCTCTTGAAAGCAGGGATAGAGAAAGCCAGCGGGTTGATTGCTGCGCTGCGCGAAGACAAGGATAACCTGTTTGTCACAATTACAGCGCGCGGCCTGAACAGTAATATCCGGATCGTAGTTAGAGTCGCCCATCTGGGTCACAGAAAAAAATTCATCAACGCAGGGGCTAATTCAGTAGTTTCCCCTAATTTCATCGGCGGCATGCGGCTGGTTTCCGAAATGATCAGGCCCCATGCTGTCACTTTCATGGATTCGATGCTCGGCAGGAATGGAGCGGTGATGCGGGTGGAAGATCACATTCTCCGGGAAGGCACTCCTCTCGAGGGAAAAACACTGCGGGAAGCGGACCTGCAGAAGCGGACCGGATGCCTGGTGATGGCCATGAAGGAGCCAGATTCCAAGGATTTTCTCTATATCCCGGATCGGGACGTCAAGCTGAAGCCCGGAGACGTCCTGGTTGTCCTGGGTGAAGTTGAGTCGATCAGAAAGCTTAAAGAACTTTAGAACCTGTTTCACAAGTCTGCATCGAGTTCAAAGGACAGACAAGCAATGAAAATCCTGCTGCTAATCTTATTAATAAGTCCATGTTTTTCACGCCTGACTGCCGAAGAAGCCCTTTTCTATAAATCCGATGTTTTAGACATCCAGGTGGCCAAAAACGTGACGCTGAAAGGGGATATTTTCATCCCTACGGAGAAGCCGAAGGGGTTATTCCTGATTTTGAACGGTCTGGGAAATTACAGGGCTGATTGTTATTCCATCTGCCAGTTTTTAGCCTACGCGAATTTCGCTTCTTACATTTTCTCATATCGAGGGCATGACCGGTCAGGGGGTGAATATGACCTGGATAAATATCTCGCTGATCTTTCAGCCGTAAAAACTGGACTTTTCATAGCTCTGCATGAACGAGGTCTATCAGACCTGCCTTTTTTTATTCTGGGTGGCAGCATGGGAGGAATGCTGGGGATCAGGTTTGCCGAACAAAACCGGATCTCAGGAATAATCACCATTGCCGCACCCATATCCTTTTCCCAGATTGCCGAATCTTCGATTTTTTACAGGAACCTTAAGTCATTCATCAATCTGCCGGTACCGATGCCTCTGAAAGACGCCCTGATCAAAATCGGAGTTGACACCTGTAAGCATTATCTGGCTCCGGATCTTCCCACAGACCTGTCAAAACAGGAGAACCTGTTAAAGCCCCAGCTCATCTCTCGGGAAAAAAGAGTGGATTTTTTCTTTGATCTGAATCATGAGCCGCTTGGAACAGGCTTTGGAGCACTGCGGATCACCAGCGGTTCTGATTTTGTCAACAAATCCCTGAAAGATTTCAGCATCGAACCAGGCAGGCTCACATGCCCCGCTCTTTTCATCTGCGGTCGCAATGACAACATCCTCAGCCTCGGTGATCCCGAACAACTAAAGCTCTATCAGGAAACGCTTACCAGAATTTCCATCCCGGGAAAATCGGAATTCATGGTTTTTCAAGATGCCGGCCACAGCGGAGAAGATTATTTCCGACCAGTGGTGATAAAAAAAATCATTGAATTCGCGGAGAATTACTCTAAAATTATTAAATGCTCCCCATAAATTCCTTCTTTTTTGATTTCCAGAAAAGGATCGAAGAACTCAGCGGATATGAAAAGGAACGGTTTGTTAACATTTTCTGGCAGAAAGTCAGTTCAATGCGCTGTCCGCTGATTTTCAGGGATGAGGTGATTTTTCTGACCAGAAACAGGTATGAGAACGTGGAACTGCTGGGCGACATCAACAACTGGAAACCAGGATCACACCCGATGCGGAAAATGACTTCCACAGACATCACTTTCCTCCCGGTTGAACTTCCTCACGATGCTGCTGTTGAATATAAAATGATCATCGGTGGAAACTACACGCTGGATCTGCTGAATCCTACCAAATCCAGAGGCCAGCTTGGGGAGAACTCACTCCTGAAGATGCCTTACTATCATGAGAACGAGGAGTTGAATTATCAGGAGAATCCAGGGGGACAGCTGCTGGATTTCGTACTGAAAAGCAAACATCTGGGCTATTTCTCCACCGTCTACGTCTATCTTCCCAATGATTTCAACCCTGAAACCCGCTATGACTACCTGATTTTCCTGGATGGGCACAATTACCTCCAGTATGGCAGTATCGTCACTGTGCTGGACAATCTTTTTCACCGCAAGAAGTTCCACCCCTGCCTGGCTTTTTTTGTCGAATCAAGGGATTACACTCATGAATTCAGCTGCAATCCTGACTACCCGCTTTTTTTCTTCGAGGAACTCCTGCCTATGCTCCATGAAAAATTCCTGCTCACCTCAGACAGGAATAATCTGGTGATCGGAGAAGCAATGGCCGGCATCGCGGTACTGCAGATCTTCCTGTCTTCCTCCAGTTTCGACGCCATCGTGCAGTCGGTTCCGCTGGGTCACCTCAAAGACTATTTTTTCCATCTGTTTGCGGAAAAAGGACGCTCACTTCAACGCCTGATCCTGCAGAGCGGGACATTTGAGACCTCGATCAACGGGGTGGATATTTTCAGGGAAACCAGGGAACTTTCCAATCTGATCAAGGAAGCAGGCAATTTCAAGTTTATTCCACAATTCTTCCCTGAAGGCCATAGCTGGCACAACTGGAGCAATCATCTGATCGATGCCATGATGAAAATGAAATATGATGTGTTTTAAGCTTCTATAAAATCAAGCTCAGTTCTTATTGGTTGATAAGTTTTTAAGATTGTCAGTTTATAAGTTGGGGATTTACATCTTCCTAACTTATAAACTTAATAACTTACCAACTTACAAACTTCATGCCGGGTATTGTCGTCTGATTGTAGCGATTATCTTTCTGCCTTGGGTGTGTATTCCGGCTCCATCTTGCTCCGCCAGATGAGAGTCCAGGGATAGAGGCTGATTTTCTTGGTGAATTCCCTGGCATTTTCTGAGGCGACCCGGATGTTGCTCATTGTTTCGGTGATACTGCCTTTATTCTTGCGCATGACTTCCTCAAGATGCCCGGCAGTGGCGCGCAGATCAGTGATCAGGTCTTTGACATCCTGTTTTTTTTCAGTGGTAATATTCTCCATGTTATCCAGAGTGCCGTAAAGTTTCTTGAAAATCCCGCTGATCTCCTGCTCATTCTCCCCTGTAATCCTGTCCAGCCGGCTGACCAGCTTGTCGATGGAGTCCAGAGTCCCATGAGTCTTGTCTTTGAGTGTTTTGGTGAAATCCCTGAAATCCGTAAGGATCTCCTGCACTTTTTTCTGATGATCCTCATTGGTGATGTTGTTGAGGCTGCCGACCAGCTTGTCTATCTTGACCGAAAGCTCATCGCCTTTGGCGATGATGTTCTTCAGATGGGTTCTGGAGTCACTGTCCATCACGGTCTCGATCTTCTCTGAAACGGACTTGGTGACGCTCTTGACTTCATCAGCTATCTCCGTCAGATTGCGGAAAAATTCGTCCAGCCTGGTTGAAGACAGTGAAGGCACCAGGCTGCCTGGTTTGAGCGTTTCGCTCTTATTTGTGCCCGGGATTATTTCCAGGTAATAGTCACCCATCATGCCGATGGAATTGATCGTCACGATCGAGTCCGCTTTAAGCGGGATCTCGTGGTTGACTTTGAAAAAGATCCTGATCATGGACGGATTTTCAGGTGAAATGGATAGATTTTCCACTTCACCGGCCTTCATGCCGCCAAAACGCACCACTGCTCCCTGTTCGATCCCATTGACATAATTGAAATCCGAGAAATAATCTTTCTTGGGACCCATCCCGCCGCGATGAGAGATTACCAGCAGCATGAATAACAGGGAGACTGCTGCGGCAATTACATATAAGCCGGCCCTGACTTCGTCGGAGCGGAAGCTTTTACTGCTCATCGGAGCTCTCCTCATCGGATTAATAAAATAATTTTTCAGGCAATTTATTTTATCAGGAACAGATTCAAAAATACAAGGCTAGAGGTTCAATAGGGATATACGTAAATCTCAAATTCCACACACAATTTGAACCAGGTGCCGCCATCTGTTAGAATAACGGCTGGAGATAGAATGTTTAGCAACGACTATATCGCCACAGTATTCATCACTGTGATCACTGTCATCGACCCCATCGGACTTGCGCCGATTTACCTCGGTCTGGCCGGAAGCATTCCGAAAAAAAAGCAGAATCGGATCATTGTAAAATCCGTCATCGTGGCCTTGCTGATCACTTCATTCTTCCTGTTCCTGGGCAAGGCGGTTTTCCATTATCTGGATATCAGCTTCGAAGCCATGTATATAGTTGGCGGCGCCTTGCTGTTTCTGATCGGGATGGACATGATTTACGCCAGGCCCCGCCGCACCAAGAGTTCTCCTGAAGAAGAGGAAGAAGCAAAAAGCTATGACGACATTTCAATCTTCCCTCTGGCAATTCCCATGCTCTCCGGTCCTGGGACTATTTCAGTAGTCGTGATGTTTTCATCCCGCATGGATTCCCTGGCTAACCAGCTGCTGATTTTTTCGGCAGCGTTTGTGGCCTTCCTCTTCTGCGGACTTTCAATGTATTTTTCGCAGACGCTCTTGAAACTGCTGGGAAACACAGGACTGAACGTGCTGAACCGGCTGCTGGGCATCCTGCTCTCTGCCCTGGCGATTCAGTTTTTCATCAATGCTTTCACTTCCCTGATCAGAAAAGGCATATGAAGACACATTCGGCAAAACTCGATTTTCATCAGGCTGTTCGTCATAAGCAGCTTTACTGCGAGGGTTTTGTCGGTGCTTCAAGGGCCTCTAACAAAATGGCCCCCCAAGATATACCGAGTAAAAACATTTTGTAAGAGGCTCTATGAATATAGCGATCGACCTGGGCAGCCGTTTTGTAAAAACCGTTGAAGCACGCGCTAAAAGCCTGCATTATTCCATCCAGGACTCCCTGGAATTCTATCACGGCCTTTCGGAACATTTAAAAAAATTCTCCCATCACAGAATCTTTACCACAGGTTATGGCCGTTATAACCTGAAATTACCTGATATTACCGTGATCCCGGAGATCCAGGCCCATGTGAGGGGAGCAGCGCGTGAACTTGGAATCACTGATTTTACACTGCTGGATATCGGCGGCCAGGACACCAAGGTCTCTCTTGTCAGAAAAGGGAAGATCATGAATTTCCTTACCAACGATAAATGCGCAGCCTCGTCAGGCAGGTTCCTGGAAAATATGTCTGTGATTCTGAAAATCGAAATCAGTGACCTGCTTGCACACTATGAAAATCCTGAAAAAGTCTCAGCCACCTGCGCGATTTTTTCAGAATCTGAGATCATCTCCCTGATCGTGGCTGGAGCTCCTGTGGAACGGATCGCAGCAGGAATCAATCAATCACTGTATCAGAGGATCAAGCCCTGGCTGCTGGAATGCAGATCAGACATTTTAGTGCTGAGCGGAGGCATCGCCGAAAGCCTGGCTTTGCGGTGTTTCATTTCCAGGGATTTTCCGGGCTCAAAAATCATTTCTCCTGAACGGCCTCAGTTTTTAGGAGCCCTGGGCTGCCTTCCCATCTGATAAATTTTTCTTCAGCTTAGCAGACGCGCCCTGCCCGCACTTTATGATGTAATCTTTGACTTCAGGAGAGATACCAGGCTGACTGAGTAAATCCTGCAGTTGATTGGCTTCGTAATGCTTCAGGATGTATTCCTCGGGAAGCGTTCCGTAACCGTTGTTCCCCCAGCCAGGCCCCCAGCTGTTCCTGAATAAAAATCTCCGGCTTTCCCTGTCATACCCGACCAGCAGGATCACATGTCCACCTCTGTCACTTAATTCATAGCCTGAGGGCATGTGAAAATCTCCGGTTTTTTCATCCACAGCCTTGCTGTACCACCAGATATTGAAAACAACCGGCTTTTTTTCAGAGAGAATGAACTCGCCTATTTTGTCCCGTTCGATGAAAACAGGCTCAGCCCGGTAAATCAAAACTTGCGCTTCAGCAGGCGGAGTCCCTGTAAAACATTCCATGCAGGGTTTCCCGCTTTCGGTAATCACGCAGCCCGGATTGTGGGTCTGCTGCCAGTTCTGGTTCCCATATGGCCATTCCTCTTCCTTCATGCTGCCGTATCGATAGGCAGTCACAGCCAGATAACCTGCTAAGGCGTCATCCCCAAGATATGCGTCCTTCAAGAAATCATTATCCAAGGCATGCTTCTTGGCAGCCCAGTAAGCATACGCCTCAGACAGATCGATTGTCTCACCTGCTTCTTTCCAGATCACATATTCCATCAGTGCTGTAGCAGCGAATACATTGCAGGTGTTCCGATCGCCTTGATTCTTGACTTCTGAAAGAAGAGGCCGCAGATCTACTGCGCTCTCTGTGCAAACTGCCGCGAAGCAGGATGCTGAAATAAAGACCAGCAATAAATTTCTAAACAAAAAAGGTGCTGCAATCATGATTTCCTCCAATGCCGTCGATATTTGGTCTGATCTGATTATTCAACGGATCAGGCCGCGATTCCAGTTACAAATTGTCCTGTTTTATTGATCTTTGCAATCAATAATGATCTTTAACTGGTCAATGCAACCCGCTCTACAGGCCATAATCTCAATTGGAAATGCTTCATTGACCAGGTAAAAGCTCAATAAGATCTTGAACTTGAACTGGGAGAATAATCCCTGAAATAAATTATGCAGAAATCGAGATTGCTGTTGAAAAAATAGCTTCCTTTTTCGGGAGCTGAACGGATGAAACGCTCGGTTTTATTGTCATTTACAAGTGACCTGAGCAGATAAATTTTTTTCCTGATCAGGTCTGAGTCGATCCTGAAATCGAATTTTCTGGCAAAAACATTTTCGAAAAGAAGCTGTGATTTGAGGATTTTTCCAGGTTCCCTGACCAGTTCGAACAGCAGGGCAGCCAGCCTCTTTTTTTTGAAAATTTTGATGTTTTTTTCTTTTACCAGCATTTCCCGGTTGATAAAATCAAGATAAAATTCATGTTTTCCCTTCACTCGTCCGGCCTTCTCCAGCTCGGACAGCGGCAATTCCCTCTTTCCCTGATTGGTGATCAAGACGAATTTTTTCCGGCTCTTCCCCAGGGCTTCCTCGAACAGTTCCAGGTCGTATCTGGTCCGTTTCTGCTGCCCGGGGGCAAGCACCAGGATGGATTCCTCGAATTCCTTTCCATAGGCTTTTTCCGGAATTTCGTTTCCGAGCATTCCGTGAGCCTTTGCCAGAAAATAGCTTGAAAACACCTTCATTTCCGCGCAATCGCTCCGGATGGAAAACTTCCTGGCTTTTTCAAAAAAAACGGCAGCTTTGCCAGGTTCGTCAAAAAAAAGCAGGAACTGCCCGTAACATTGATCAGTCCAGACTGATTCATCGGGAGATTCGATCTTTCCGAACAGTGTAAAAGCCTTCTGAAAGTTGAGTTCTGCTTCGGACCGGTCGCTGATCATGGTATAGGTCTCGCCCAATCCCCTGTAAAGTATGGCCTTCTCCCTGGTCCAGTCGAATTTTTCCGCGATCCTGGCCGCTTTTCTGAGCATGCTGATCGAGTCCGTATACTGCTTCTTCAGGCAATAGGTACAGGCCAGAAGGCTGTAATTTCTGACCATCCGGCGCAATGCCCTGTGTCTTCTGTTGATGCTGACCGCTTTTTTCAGGATCAGGATCGCCTCGTCCAGTTTCCAGAGATCGCGCAGGGCATAGGCCTTGGCATGAAGACTGTCCGCCAGATGTCCGAAAGCCCCGGCCTTCCTGAAAATGAGTCCGGATTTTTCCAGGTACTCCAGTGACTTCTGCATCTTTCCTCTGAACTGCAAAAACTGTGCGTAACTCTGATATACTCTTGCCTTGAGCAGAAAGTCCGCGGTCTGATCAAGTCTGCGGGCAGATTCGGCGAAACAGCGGCTTGCGAGTTTGGTTTCTCCCAGATGGTTGTAGCAAACGCCAAGCTGCATCCTGATACTGATTACATCCTCGATTGATTCGGATCTCTTCAAGGCCTTGCGATAATGGACCACTGCATCGCTGTAACGATTGAGTTGCAGCTGCATTTCTCCGCTCAGCAGTTCGCGGACATGGGTCGAACCAATTTCAGGCAGAATCTCTTTCATTTCTTCAGGTCTGGATAGAAGCAGAGTCTCAGCCTTTAGTCTCAACAATTCCTGGCGTCGATATTTCCCTCCCATTTTCAGGGTAATGGACAGGATACGGGAAAAATTTTCCGTATTTTCATTCAAGGTCAGCAGTTTCTTTCCCAGCAGCAGGACAGTGTCCACAGCTTTCTCGGTATCTGCTGAATTCTGATAGTGATAAAAAGCTTCGATCAATCCGGGCGGATTGATTCCGCTCACCCAAGAGAAAATTTCAGCAGCTTCACGATTAAACAGGATCTTCTCTTCAGCCGTAGTTCTATCTGCCGCATACTCCCTGAGCAGATCGTGGACCGAAACACCGGAAGGGCTGATTTCGATAAGGTATTGATTCAGCAGTTTTTGAAGAACAGGCTTTTTTTTACAAGGTAAAAGATCGACTGAAACAGGCACTCTGAAAACCGACAGACGTTTCAAGGTTTCCTGTTCGGGATCAGTCAGCTTCTCCCAGATCTGATCTATCAGCCGTTTCTCACGCTCTACCATGAAATCCGAGGAATCGTCAGTCAGGTTTTCAGGCAGATATCCGCCTGACGCTATCAGCCCGATCATCAGCTTCAGGGAAAAGGAATGCCCGCCCGTTTTCCTGTAAAGCTCCAGTTTGATCCTTTCCGGGATCTTTGCCATTTCATGAAACTCAAGATATGAATCCATCATGATGGCAGCATCCTGAAACTCCATTCTCCCGAGAACAATCTTCAGGATTCCTGCCTGCTCTCCAGAATGCCTTTTCCTGGTCAGAATAATGACTTTTCCCTGTCCGAGATGTTTTACACAGGCTTCAACGAACTTTTCGAAAAAGCTGTCAGGAATCAGATGGAAATCATCAATAAAAAGCAGCAGGTGATTCTGCTCCAGGATTTTCATGAGATTTTCAAGCGAACTGGGCTGACTTTCAGGCAGAGACATTTTTGTTCCGCAGATTCCCTGGACACACCGGCTGATCTCGGAGACTATATTTTCAGCATCAAAGCCCTGCCTGCAATTAACCCATAAAATTCTGTCTCTGTAGGTTTCCTTTCGATTCAAATGAGCAGCAAATTTGAGGCCGAACGAAGTCTTGCCGGATCCTGCGATACCGGATATGACAATCACACTGTGCTTCAGAAGCCCGGAAACAGCTGTGCTGAATTCCTGGTCCCTGCCGAAAAAATTGGCTGGAGCGGAAAAGGTGGGCATATGGAAATTATAGGAAAAACGATCCGCAAAATCCAGGAATGCTTCAGCTCACTGGACGTATAGTTTGTGCAGAACCACATCCCAGTTCGTATCCCTGCAGAAATCCATTTCCTGGAAAACAGGCTCAAGGTTCTTCAGATAGTATTGCACCATCTTATTTTTTTGCGGCATTATGAATGTGGCTGCCGTATACATTCCTTCCAGTTCGGGGGAAGGATAACATTGAACCGTGGCTTGAGTGAGAGCTTCCCGGCACTGGCTGCACAGAGACACGATCTTTTCTTTTTGATCTGAGATCGAAATTAAAGTCCCGCATTCGAGAGCAAATTTATCTAAGAATGATCCAAGATCCACAAATTCGTAATCATCGGAGTCAGCATACAGTTTACTTAAAGTTCCACCCATTTTGACGGCCTTTTTCCTTGATCCTAAAAGAGCAGAACTGTAGTTTTCCCTGTCGCTGGAATCAAGGCCGCTAGTTAAAATTGAATTCAATTCCAGGAATTTCGGTGCAGCTTCTCTCAGTTTGCCGAGATCCAAGCAGGCCATTTTGAAAGATCCGCCGCACATCGTATGGTACAGCATACTATAAGAGTAGCTTTTCAGATTCGGTTCGAGAAAAGTCTCATAGATGGAGACCGCCAGATCCCTGGGAGAAACGCCTGATTTTTCCAGGGCTTCCTGAAAAGCAGGGCCGAGTTTGTAATCTGAATCTGCAAACTGCACAGTTTCGCTTCCCACAAAATAATCAAAAAAAGGACTGTATTGATAAGCGGTTTCGATCTGATCCATCATGCAAGCGCGGAAAGCCAGGATATCGATCTTTCTGCCGTTCAAAACTTCTCGGAAAGCGCCTGTAGCCTCGAAAATGTTCAGGCAATCGTTGCTGCCGTCGTCGTATGAGAAAGACTTGCTTGCCACCGGGTGTTCAGGTAGTGTGGGGCCGGCAAAGGACATCCAGCTGCTGCCGTGGGACTGGATGATGAGCATCCTGTGTTTTGCCGGGAATTTCATTCCCCAGCGCAGGAAATCTGCGAATACCTGCTGGTCCCCAGCATTATAATTCTCAAGTTTCTCCAGAGAGATCATCTGCTGATCCTTGAAATAATAACGTTCAGAAGGCTTCTTTTCATCAGTTCGGAAATCCACCTGAGCCACGATGTGAACTGTATCACCTGCAGCCCTGATCTTGCTGAACTGAGTCAGTTCGTCAAAAAAAGCAGATTCCAGCCAGTCTTCGACATCCAGGGAACTGTAAATCATGATTGACCATTCTTTTTCCTGGTCCAGCCCGTCGATTGCGCGAGATGTCTCAGCTCCATAAATAACGGGAACTGACATCAAAAAAATAATTAAGATCAGGAATCGCATTGTCTTCATAATCAATACTCCTCACAGGTAGAATTTTTCAGACCTAATATTGATTATAAATTCAGTCTGATCAGGTTCAAGTTACAAATTGTCCTGTTTTCAGGTGGCAGCCCGATTTTCATGGCTTGAATTCACTGCGCAGCGGATCTCTCCTCACTTTCGCACATGTAAATTTCAGCCAGAGTCTGGAAGACGGTCACGATCAGCGGTCCATAGAAAATACCCATCATCCCGAAAATTTCCAGTCCGCCGATGATTGAAATCAGGATCAGGAAAGGGTGGATCTTGAGCTTGCCGCCGATGAAAATCGGTTTGACAAAATGATCGATCGTTGTCACCAAAAGCAAAGTATAGGCCAGCAGCAGAATGGCGTTCAGATAGCTCTTGATATAGAAAAGATACGCCACTGCAGGAATGCAGACCAGGGACGGCCCCAGAAACGGTATCAGCGAAAAAAAGGTGGTCAGAACGAACAAGAAAACCGGCTTTGGCACGCCGAAGATGAAAAATCCCAGCGCAGCAAGCAGGCCCTGGGCAACTGCCGAAACGGTATTGCCTATAATCACTCCTTTGCCCATCACTGTGAACATTTCGTAAATTTTGAGTTCGTCGCGGGATTTAAGGGGTGAAAGCCGCATCAGAAAGATTCCGAGTTCTTTTCCGTCCTGAAGCAGATAATAAACAGCGAGCAGCAGCATGAAAACATCAATGCCCACCAGGATCAGGTTGCCGAAAATGCTTGCACCAAAGCCCAGGATCCCGTCAGCAATCTTTTTCAGCACCGGCATCAACTGTTCCGCCAGATTCTGCTTGTCTGTCTTGAATTTTAGAGTCATGTAATCGTAAGCTTTCTTGAGCGTCGGGCTTTTGTCCAGCAGTTCCTGCCAGCCGGCCATTGTAGGCATTTCTTCTGAGACCTGTGTGTAGACTTCACTCGCTTCGTTCACAAAAAGTGCTCCCACGAAAAAAAAGGGAATCAGTACCAGCAGTATGATCAGGATCACTATAATCAGAGCAGCCAGTGAGCTGCGTGTGGAATAGAGAAAATTTCTGAGCAGATTTTTGTCTTTTCGCCTGATGGTTTTCCGTTCAATAAGGATCAGGACCCTCTCATACAGTGGATGAAAGATACCTGCAAGCAGCAATGAAAAAAACAGGGGAGTAAAAAAAATAAACAGCAGCATTCCGAACAACCCTAAAGCTCCCAGCAAAAGGATTAACAGAAAAGCAGATGCGTGTTTCGTGCCTTGTTCTTCCATTTCCTTCTCCTATCTCCTTTTTCTGCTGACGCAGAGCAGCAGCCTGCCTGATTCAACCTCGATTTCCAGCCGCCCTGCTTTTATTTGATTGCTTACTGTATATGAACTGCCGGGGAAAAGTCTCTTCCTCTCCAGTGGATATTTCCCACCTGTGCATTTGCCGATCCTGACCTGGGTAAGGGGAACCAGTGAAAAAAGAGTGCCAGGATCAAGTTCCAGCCTGATACTACTGCGCAGCCCGCCCAGAAAATAACCGGTCTCAAGGGGAGTCAGCAGCTTGAATTCGGCTTTGCCAAGGTGCTCAGAGCAGAGCAGCAGGTTGGTCAAGCTCTGATCCAGACGTCCCCCCACTGCGCCTACCACATCGATCAAGTCAAAACCGCAGCCCAGAAGGTATTTTACCCCCAATTCCCCGTCTGACAGGTTTTTTTGCTCAGGATACGGGATGATCAGGCTGTGATCGAGCCAATCCAGCAGGTTCTGCGGCAGGGAGTCCAGGTCTCCGATCACGATCTGCGGTTTCACACTATTTCTCCGTGCTACACGGCACCCGCCGTCACAGGCCAGCACCATGTCATACTGGTGCTCCAGCGGAACCACTCCCTTCTCCCCGTTCAAAAAAAGCAGTGCCCGCTTCATTCGCGTTCTTTGATGTATTCGATGACTCTTTCAATTCTGTCCAGGTTTTTTTTCCTGCCGAGACAGGAGATTGTTTCGAACAGTCCCGGACTCGCCTCGGAAAAAGTCAGGGCGTATCGCAACGGCTGAGCAATTTCCTTGAGTGAACAGCCTATCTGTCCGAGAAATCTCCTCATTTCACGCTCTACAGTTTCTTCAGAATAGTCCGGGAGATTGGCGAATTGCAGAAAAATTTTTTCCCAGAGTTCCACCCCTTTGGAAGTGAAATGTTTCTCCGCCTTCTCAGGTTCAAATTCCAGCTCTGTGAAATAGAAAACAAGTGCTTCCGAAAGTTCGTTCACAGTGCGGTGCCGGTCCCTCGCATAACCGATCAGCCTCCGCAGATCTGCTTCCTGTTCCGTTATCTCCCGCTCTTGTGCAAGCCTTTTGTCCAGAAGATATGTCCGTACCAGAGAAAAAACCAGCTCAGGGTCGGCTTTTTTCAGATGCCGCCCAGAAAGCCAGAAAAGCTTTTCCGTGTCAAAAATCGCAGCGGATTTATTCACATTGTCAAGGCTGAACTTTCCGATCAGGTCAGGTACTGAAAAAATCTCCTCGTCGCCATGAGACCAGCCCAATCTGGCCAGATAATTCACCAGGGCCTCAGGCAGCACTCCCATTTCACGGAAAGCCTCTACAGACTGAGCTCCGTGCCGCTTGGACAGCTTTTTTCCATCAGGTCCATTGATCATCGGAAGATGGGCAAACTGGGGTGCGACATGATCAAGAGCAGCATAAATATTCAGCTGCTTCGGGGTGTTGGAAAGATGATCGTTGCCTCGGATCACATGGGTGATCTCCATGTCTGCATCGTCGACCACTACTGCAAAGTTATAAGTGGGACTATTGTTGCTCCTCAGAATGATGAAATCATCCAGCTCGCTGTTTTTCACTCTGATCTCGCCGTAGATCCTATCCGTAAAAAATGTTTCCCCGGCAGGATCTACCTTAAGGCGGATGGCAGAAAGACCATCGCCGGATTCCTTCCTCTCCCTGCAGCGGCCGTCGTATCTGTATGTTTCGCCTTTTTTTTCGCAGATTTCCCGGGCCCGGTCCAGCTCTTCTTTGCTGCAGAAACAGCGATAGGCCCGCCCTTCTGCCACCAGTCTCTCAGCAACTTCCCTGTATCGGTTAATTCTACTGGTCTGATAGACAATTTCCCCGTCCCAGGAAAGTCCCAGCCACTTCATGCTGTCTATGATCACATCCACCATCTCGGTGCTGGAGCGCTCAAGATCAGTATCTTCAACCCGCAGAAAAAACTTGCCACCCTGATTTTTAGCAAAAAGCCAGTTGTATAAAGCGGTCCTTGCCCCGCCGACATGTAGATATCCGGTTGGAGATGGTGCAAATCTGACTCTGATCATAAATCACGTCCTCCATTCCAGTATGGTTCGAGGTTCTGGTTATGGATGTATGGAAGCCCCACTTTGGTAATCACCTGCAGCACTTCCTCCTTGATCCTGACCTTGAAATCGATCCTGATCAGGGAAATCTTCTCCCGGTCGGCGGAATCGTCGACAAAGGAATCAAATAACCTGAAAACCTTCTTCTTGATCCTGTTGCCGGCTTTATCGGCTTCTATCACATCTTTTTCCACGTATCCTGTGAAAAATACATTCTCGTCGATTTCATCAACCGTTAGTTTTACTCCCTTGTCGATGTCAACGTATCGCAAAATCTGATACTTTCCTTCAGCCCTGACAATCTCATAGGCAATGTCCTGAACATCCTGATCTCCGTAAATGCGGACCGTAGACTCATCCTTTTTGAAAAATTTCTTGAATTTGATCCGGTTGCTCTTGAATTCCTCTATTTTGCTGGCATACTGCAAATCCTCGGACATTTCTTCAAGCAGTGTGCGGACATCGATCTGCAGCGCAGTTTCGTTGAATCCCTGATTGGACCATTTCATACCCACGCTGTAAACCTGATAGACAGTGGTCATCACGATCCCGGCAATGCCCATCGCCACCATGAGTTCGATGAATGTAAAAGCCTTTTTATTCAATGACATAGTCCATCAGAGTAAACACAGGCTTATCTCCCTTTTCCCTCGCGTAAATATGCACACTGGCCTTTTTCATCAGTCTCTTATTCTCTGAATACTCCTCATCAACCATCACAAGCCGCCTGTATCTACCGAATTCCTCCGGATAGGTCAGGTAATCCTGGCCATAGACCTCCAGATAATGTGCCTGAAATTTTTCATAGATCGATTCATACTTCAGCCTGTCCTCGTCTGTCCAGATATCGGAAAAGACTTCGTAGAATCTGGCAGGTATTTTATCCGCGTCTTTGAATTCAGTAATCATGCAATCCTTGTAAATATCCTTGAAATTGTCGAAATCGTTCTTGACATGGGACAATGGGATCACATTCAGTTCCTCTATTTTCTCCCTGGACAGATTGGCTACTATCAGAAATTCCTTTCCCTGAAGCACACCTTTTTTTCCGATCAGCATCATCCGGAAAAGAGGGGCCAGGATAATGCCGATCAGAACCAGTGTAGCCATCACTTCGATAAAGCTGAATCCTCTTTTTGAGAATCCGGAGGATGAGCGCAGTCTGTTTAAAAAAGCCTTCGCTTCATTCATCAGAACATCCTCGGAAAGGCATAGTACATTTCAGTAAGACGGTCTGGTGTTACAAACAACACGATCAGCACTGCCAGGCAGATATACGGTCCGAATGGGATGTAATCTTTGCGCCCTTTGATACCAAGGGTAATCAGCAGTAACCCGATTGATCCTCCCAGCACAAAGGAGACGAAAAGGATCATCAGAATTATCTCAGGTCCATAAAGTGCACCCAGCAGCGCAGCCAGCTTCACATCCCCTCCACCCATACCACCCCTTGAAACGAAAGCGATCAGATAGAGCAGTCCGCCGCCAATGGCAGCTCCGAATACGGCCTGGTACAGACCGATCTGATAGAAGTAAGGTGAAAGCTGCGGGGCCAGCACATTGATCACCACCTGGAACAGAAGCGCCACAACCAGTCCTCCGATCGTGATTTCATCGGGAATAATCTGATAGTCAAAATCGATGAAGGTCACTACGACCAGCATTCCTGATACAATGGAATTGATCACAAATTTGAGCGAAAATCCGAAAAAAAGATAGTTTAATGCCATCAGCACTGCAGTCAGAATTTCGACCAGCGGATAACGAGGGGAAATTTTGCTTTTGCAATAGCGGCAGCGTCCGCGGTAGAAAATCCATGTCAGCACTGGCACGAGGTCGATCGGCTTCAGAATGGATTTGCAGCGCGTGCAGTGAGAAGAGGGAAATACAATCGAGCGTTTCAGGGGAAGCCGGTAGATGCAGACATTCAAAAAGCTCCCGATGAACAGGGAAAAAACGACAATGTTCGTAATGGCGAACCATTCTGGTATCATGCATAAATTCTATTTGATTTCACCATGATTGTAAAGGGTTGACAACCTGCAAATTATTCAATACATTAAGCTTCACCGTAACATGGAGGATGTATGGAGAGATACCTTGAAAACATCGATTTCGGGCTGGGATGCAACACACTTGGAGGTGCGCTCTGGGCGACCCTCTCTTTTTACGGAATCCAATATCCCCGCTCAAGCGTTATGGGCCTGTCCTCCCTGGCATTCAGACTGAACATGACACCGGATTGTTCACCCTGCTGTCAGACGATTTTCGACCTGGAATCCTGGCTTGCCAATGTCTCGCCTCTGCTTGGACTGCATTTCGAACTCGATGTCCTGACAGCGGGTAATGAATTTGATAAAATGCGGCGGGAAACGGCAACTGCCATAGATAAAAACCTGCAGTCAGGCAACCCGGTGATCTTTTTCGATCCTCTGGTCTATGAATGGTGTCTGATCAATGGATACAGCGGCGATACCGACGAATACTACCTGACTGCCACTGACGGAGAATCAACTATTACCGGAGCCGAACTCTGGGACCGCGAAAATTCCCCGATGCTCTGGTTTATATTTCCAAGAAAAGGTGGAAAAATTCCTGAAGACAGTTTCATTCAGGCCTTGAATCTGTCTCTGACTCATTTCAGGAGTGAAACACCAGATCGATATTTCAGGGAAGCAGGATATGCTTTCGGAGAAAGTGCCTGGGATCTCTGGATTTCTTCACTAAAAAAAGGAAAAGTCAATGAGTATGGCCTGGGCACCAATCTGAGACTGGTTCGTTCCGCCAGGGAAGACGCCAGGAATTTTCTGCTCTTCCTCTCTGAAAATCTGCCGGAATTCAAGTCCGGGTTCATCGGGACAGCCATCACATGCCTGAGGAATACAGGAGAATCCATTTCAAGGATCGAGGACCTGTTCGTGACATCTGCCTGGACTGATGATTGCGTCAAGACAGACGACCCTCGACTTCCGAAAACCCTGGAATGGCTGGAACAGGCTTTAGAGCATGAAAAGCAGACTTTCGACCAGCTTGAAAAATATCTATCATCGCAGGTGAAAGAATAATCGGAGGCTGTTAACAGCCTAAGCCCCGCAGCACTTCTTGTATTTCTTGCCGCTTCCGCACGGGCAGGGGTCGTTGCGTCCCACCTTCTCATGCTCCCTTCGTTTGGGAGCGAGTTTCACCCCTCCGTCATCTCCGCGGTTGGTAAGCAGTTCTTCAGGCCGCACCTTGGATTTTTCCTCTTCCTCACGGGCTACTGACGGCTCGATCTTATAAGCAAATTCAGCAATCTGCCGCTTGATCCTCTTGATCATTTCCTCGAAGACAACGAAGGATTCCTTCTTGTACTCCACCAGCGGGTCCCGCTGTCCATAAGCCCGCAGACCAATGCCTTCCTGCAGGGAATCCATGGCATATAGATGATCTTTCCATTCTTTGTCCACCACCTGCAGCACTATGAAACGCTCCAGGGTTCTAATCACTTCCACTCCGAACCGCTTTTCTCTGTCCTCATAACGGCGGGTAAGCTGCTCCATCAGAAATTCGTTCAGTTCTTCCTTGGTACGGGACTGGATTTCCGCAGGCGGCAGGAGAATCGGAAAAGCTTGAGCGAATCTGGCGCAGAAAAACGAAGCTTCGCCTGCATCAAGCTGATAATCTGCCCCGAGATGTTCAGCCATTACCTCTTCTAAAGTCTCTCCCGCCATCTCAAGCACTGTATCCCGCAAGTCTTTTTGCTCTAGAACCTCACGCCGCTGGGCGTAAATTACTTCGCGCTGCTTGTTCATCACATCGTCGTATTCCAGTACATGTTTTCGAATCTGGAAATTGCGTTGTTCAACCCTTTTCTGCGCTCGTTCCAGGGCGTTCGAAACAAGGCGGTGTTCGATGGGAACATTCTCTTCCATACCCATTTTTTCCATGATCGCCACCAGGTTGTCTCCTCCGAACAACCGCAGAAGATCATCTTCAAGCGACAGGACGAACTGGGAGGCACCGGCATCCCCCTGACGGCCGCAACGGCCGCGCAACTGATTGTCGATGCGGCGGCTCTCATGCCGTTCTGTACCAAGCACGAACAGCCCTCCCGCTTTCCTGGCACCCTCATCGAGCACGATGTCGGTTCCTCGTCCGGCCATGTTGGTGGCGATGGTAATCGCGCCATGCTCTCCAGCTTTGGCAATTATTTCCGCCTCTTGAGCATGATATTTGGCGTTCAGAATGTGGAATCCAGTCACTCCGCGCCCGGAAAGCATACTGCCGATCCGCTCGGACTTTTCGATCGAGGTGGTGCCGACGAGCACAGGTTGCATTTTTTTATGCAGATCCACAATCGTCCTGATGATGGCTTCATATTTCTCGCGCTCTGTTTTATAGATGGCGTCCGGATGGTCAACTCGGATTACTTCCTGATTGGTGGGGACCACTACTGTGTCCATTTTATAGATCTGCAGAAACTCTGCGGCTTCAGTGGCTGCCGTGCCGGTCATGCCGGAGAGCTTTTCGTAAAGTCTGAAATAATTCTGCAGAGTGATCGTGGCCAGAGTCTGGGTCTCTCCCTCGATCTTGATGGCTTCTTTGGCTTCCAGGGCCTGGTGCAGACCGTCGCTGTATCTGCGGCCTGGCATCAATCGTCCGGTGAACTCATCCACGATCAGGACCTTGTTTTCCTGGACCACATAGTCCACATCGCGCTCGAACAGGGCATATGCCTTCAGAAGCTGCGAAACATTGTGAATGCGTTCAGAAGCCTGGTGATATTTTTTCTCTTCAATCGCGAATGATTCTTCCTTGTGCAGAAGTTCGGAATGAAGCTTTTCCTTTTCTTCTGCAGTTGTATCCTGATTCTGCAAGCGATTCCTGATGCCCAGGATTTCTTCCTGCAGTCCCATCAGGTCAGGAATAGTGAACATATCCCTGCCGCGCTGTGAAATGTTATAACGTCCCTTGTCGGTCAGATCGATGTTGTGCCCTCGCTCGTCAACCTGATAGTACAAGTCGTCGTAAACCTCGGTCCGCTTCTCGCGGATTACTTCCAGTTCAATACCTTCCACGAGCTTTCTCATCGCAGCATCTTCAAACAGCTTGAAGAGCTGTTTATTTTTCGGATCCCCTTTTGAGACAAGCAGGAGCTTCATCCCGCCTTCCTCGGTTTTTCCTTCGTCCATCAGTTTCCTGGCTTCCTCCATCAGACGATCAACATAATGCTTCTGCAGAGTCACAAGCTGATGAACCAGCGGCTTCAATTCAAAATACTGCTGCCTGGAATTTCCAGCAGGGCCGGATATGATCAGCGGGGTCCTTGCTTCATCGATCAGGATGCTGTCGACTTCGTCCACGATCGCGAAACGCCGCAGATTCTGGACGCATTCATCGGCTTCGATCACCATGTTATCGCGCAGATAGTCGAAACCGAATTCACTGTTAGTGCCATATACAATGTCAGCTTCATAAGCTTTTTTACGTTCCTGAGTGGTCTTGGCATGCAGGATCACATCTACTGCCAGACCGAGGAATTCATAGATTTTACCCATCCATTCCCTGTCGCGCTGGGCCAGGTAATCGTTGACTGTGATGATATGCACTCCCTTGCCAAGCAGTCCGTTGAGGTAGGCAGGCAGGGTGGCCACCAGGGTTTTTCCTTCGCCTGTCTTCATTTCGATTACACGGCCTTCATGCAGAGCGATACCGCCCATGAGCTGCACGTCAAAATGCCGCAGTCCGATCACACGGCGGGAAGCTTCCCTGACAAGCGCAAAAGCTTCAGGGAGTAAATCGTCGAGCTTTTCCCCGTTCTGCAGTCTGGCCCTGAACTTTACAGTTCTTTCTTTCAGCCCGTCGTCCGGGGAATTTTTCAGTTCTTCTTCAAATGAATTGATCTGATCGACAATCAGTTGATAGCGCCGGATCTCCCGGTCGTTTTTATTGAACAAGTAGCGAAGAAGCTTGACCAGCATCTATTCTTCTTCGGAAATCAGGCTCATGATCTCCCTTTTACTCTTTGCTGCAAGCAGTGCATCTCTGAATTCCTTGTGACGCAGCAGCCGCGAAAGTTTGGCCAGAGCTTTTAGATACATGCCGTTGGCGTCTTTCGGAGCTGTTAGCATAAAAATCAGGCTGACCGGTTTACCATCGAGAGAGTCAAAATTTACGCCCTCCAGAGAACGCGCCAGCACCACTGAGATTTCCTTGGCGGCATCGGATTTTCCATGTGGAATTGCGATCCCCTTGCCGATACCGGTAGTACCGAGCTTTTCCCGATCGAGCACTGAGCGCAGGTAAGTTTCCCTGTCTGTGATCTTGCCGTTGTGGTACAGGAGATCTACCAGTTTTTCGATCACCCCCTGCTTGTCAACGGACTTTAAGTCCATTATGATCAGGTCTTCTCCCAAAAGGTCTGAAAGTTTCATCTCATTCTCCTGTCAAACAGTTTCTTCAGGTGCGATCAGGCCGAAATTTCCGTCCTTGCGGCGATACAGCACATTGATCTTCTCTGTGTCTGCATTTGTAAAAACCAGAAATTCCTGTTTGAGCATCGATAACTGCATCGCCGCTTCATCCAGGAACATTGGTTTCAGGGAAAATTTCCTGGTGCGGATAATCCTGGGATTGGTTTCTTCTGTATCAGGCTGAATTTCGATCACATTGTCCCAGGCCATTCTGTCCGCCTTAGGAATTGCAGTCTTGCTGCGCTGCTTCAATTTGTCCTTATAACGCTTGACCTGTTTTTCCAGCTTGTCGGCTGCGAAGTCAGTGCAGGCAGTAAAGGACTCGGCCCGCTCCTTGGCATTGAGAGTCATGCCGTTGGTCCAGAGAGTAACATCCACGTAATGGGATTTTTCTGCTGCCTTGCTCTGTTCCACACCGAAAGTGACATCAATCTCAATGATGTTTTCAAAATATTTTTTGAGATTGGAGAACTTCTTCTCGGCGTATTCCTTGACCGAAGCGTTAAGACTTACATTTTTAGCCTGGATGATGAATTTCATCTTTCCTCCTGAACGTGTATAGAAATTAATGCAATTCAAAACTACTCGAATTCTTTAAATATTGTAGTTATAAAAATTACCGATTTCAACAATTCTAATATCTTTTTTTCCACCAGTTATCCCTGTACTCTTCGATCGCGTCTACAATAGCTTTGGCCATTCTCTTCTGATAAGCATCATTCACGAGAAGTTTCTCGTCGCTCTGGTTGGAAAAGAATCCAACTTCTGCAAGCACTGCCGGCATGTCAGGTATCTTCAGCACCCGGAAATTTGCCTGCAGGATTCCATGTGCATTTACCATCCTGTCTTCCAGCTTCTCTTTCAATATCCCCGAAAAAGTGGCACTGCGTTTGATCGATTCAGTCTGCTTCAGGGAAAAAAGGATCTGGTACAGTTCCTGATTTTCCGACCTCTTGATGCCTCCGATCTCATCTGCACTGTTCTCTTCCTGGGCCAGTAACTCTGAACGCTTGTCCGAAGCGCCCTTCTGGGACAGATAATAAATCCCCACCCCCTTGATGTATTTCCCCTGCGGATAGCTGTCGATGTGCAGGCTGATGAAAAGGCTGGCTTTGTTGTCCACAGCCCGTTTCATGCGCTCATCCAGCGAAAGCAGAATATCTTCCTTGCGGGTGAGAACGATGATCCCGAGATCTCTTTTTTTGAATTCGGTTTCGATCTGCTTGGCGACCACTAAAACCACACTCTTTTCCTTGACTTTTTTACGGCTGATACAGCCGGGGTCTATCCCTCCGTGACCAGGATCCACCACTACCACAAAAGAATTTTCCTGAATGATTTCGCCGATTTTGTCCTTTGGCTTGACTGACATCACGAGAGTGGTTCTGCTGCCCTCGGTTTTGAAAAAAGTGCTGCAGATAAAATTTTTAGATTTGCCGCGCAGGCGGATAACTACCCTGGCGGTGTCTCCCTCGAACTGGCTTAGTTTCACGCTTTCCACCAGTACATTTTTCTTGATTTCGACAGTTTCGGATTTGAGCACGAACAGCTTGGGAATGTCGATGCAGATGAAAGGCTCTTCAGGATCAGCGATGGTCTTGCAGTAATTGCGCTTCCAGGAGATGTGGAAATTGAGCAGAAGCTCATTGTCCAGTGCTTCATAATGGCCGAATGTAATAGTGTCTCCCGCATGCGAGGGTGGCACGAAAACGAAGATCAGAAACAGTATAATCGGTTGCAGCAAACCCATTTTCTATCTTTTTCCCATCCGGAAAATTTTGTATATCCTATCAGGTTTTACCCGCATGTCAAGATACTGAAGTTTGTAAGTTTTTAAGATGGTAAGTTGATAAGTTAGGCAACAAACTTCTTTCTATAGATCTTATAAACTTTCAATCTTACAAACTTAAAAACCTTTATTCTTCAACATAGGAAAAACAGTATTAACATTTTGTCGGATTCAAAGATTCTCGTAAAAATGCATTGGCCCCAGTTCAGCAAGCTGGACCTTGCTCACTAGAAACCGCCTCATTTCCAGGCAGAGATGGCATTTACCGGAATAGCCTTCAGGCTCAGGAATGAACCCGAGGTCAGCAGCATATTCAACCGCCAGTTTTATGTCCTGACTGATTTTCGCTAAAAAAGGATTTTTTTCCAGGTCGAAATCACGGTAAATTTTTTCAAGTTCCCGCCAGTCTCCCAGAGTGATGCCTGAGCAGAATCCTGGAATATAGTTGTAATCAGGATCAAAATGCAGATGACCGGAACGGAACAGTTCCTGGAAGCAATTGCTGCCGTAAAAAGCCTGGATCGGCTGTCTTTGAAGATGTGGAGAAACGGTTAATGCGGCCCTGCCGTTTTGAATCATGGAATAACGGGCCGCTACTCCCGGAAAATATTCAGCAGGATCGCCATGGCTCTCGATGGAAACGCATGCATTTTCGCTGATCGCTGCAATTTCCAGATAGAATTCCGGCAGCCAGACAAAAGCTCCGTCTCCGCCCAGTACATTTTCAGCGGCACGGATTGCGTTGACAGTCGTGCACAGCGGAATGAATTCGGCATGAAAAGGAGACAGGCTGATGAGCAATCTGGACAGACCTGCAGCACGTTGCATCCGTATTATTTCTTCGGCTCTCTTGGGGTCTGTTGCGAAGCTTCCGTTAGTTTCGAGATATTCGACCGGAATCGATTGATCAAGCGCAAGTGCCACTGCCTGCGCTGCCAATTCGGGTTTGAGCAGGGGTTCGCCGCCGGTGATGTGAAAGCCACACAAAGGGCCTCCGTGCTTTTTTAGCTGCTGGAAAATTGATGACAGATCCGCAGCTGTCATCCAGCGCGACTCCCGTTGAGAACAGGCATACACGCAATGCCGGCAGCGGTTGCTGCACTGATAACTCAGCATGATGCCGCCAGAGGCGACGCGATTGAAAAGACCCATAAGAAATCCCTGTCTTTGTAAGGGACAAACGGCCGTTTGTCCCTACTTGAGGCCAGCAATTATCTGATTGGCATGATCTATGCGGTCAGGCGTCGCAGGATGCGTGGATAACATCACTCCCATCTTGCTTTCTCCGCCCTTGTTCTCTTTCTGCAGCAGCTCGAAGAAGCGCACCAGGCCTTTTGGGTCATACCCTGCTGCTTTAGACAGAGTCACACCCCACTGATCAGCCTCGTATTCATTCTCCCTCGAAATCGGCAGCTGCGCCATGAAAATGTAGGAAATCTGCAAAGCCTGCTTGTATTTGTCGATCGTCTTGTTGTTGCTCAGATTCAAAATCTGCTGAAACAGCATTGATTTTTCCAGGGCATGGATGCTGTGCCTGGATGTGACATGCCCGATCTCGTGCGCCAGCACGCCTGCCAGGGCTGAATCGTCTCCCAGGGTAGCTTTCACAGTGCCTTCTGTCACATAGATCCCGCCGCCGGGAACTGCGAAAGCGTTCAACTCCTTGTCCTTGGTAACGTGAAAACTGTACTTCACGTCCTGCCGCGGGCTCTGGGCAGCCACTTTCCGCCCGATTGTTTCCACCCGGTTGTTGATCGCATCATCCTTGGCAAATGAAGTAGTGAGATTGACCGAAGCTGAGACAATCGCGCCCAGCGCAGACTCCGATACGTTCTGCACTCCGCGGAATCCCTTTTTGATTTTATCCCTGAATCTAACCCAGCCGCTTTTCCGCTCTTCCTCAACTGGCTGCGGCAGCTGTATGGAAGGGACTGCCGTCATCTCGGAAGTGACGGTCAGCCCGCCGGAAACTTCTGGTGCTTTTTCCGCTTGACCTGGAACTGGAGCATTTGCAACTTCTGCAGAAGCCGCTTCGAGTGTTTGTAATGACTGTTCTCCCGGCACCTGACTCCCCTGAAAGTATTTACCACCTGGAAATCTCTTCAGATAATCCGCCTTCAGATCCATAGCTGTCCGGTACTGGCTGCGATCGAGATAAACCCTGAACAGTTCGCTGTAAGCGTCTTCCACGGCCGGAAAATTTTCCTGGCTCTGGATCGCTTTCAGGTAATACGAGATCGCCCCGTTGTTGTCGCCTGCAGCGTGCTCTTTTCTGGCCTGCTCCAGGTACAGGTTGAGCTTGCGTTCATGCACCTGTGTGTACAAATCATCCGCATAAAGCAGAGAAATAATCCCGAAAATCATCAGTAAAATAAAGCTTTTCATTTCATTTCTCCTGGAGATATTTCTTAGCCTCTTCTTCATAACTCAAGGCATGTTCCTTCAAAGAAGCGGATTCGTCACCAGAAAGTTCCCGCACCACTTTGGCCGGAATACCCATTGCCAGAGTGTGCGGCGGGATCACCTTTCCTTCTGTGATCAGAGCCTTGGCACCGATTATGGCTCCTTCTCCTATTACAGCCCCGTCGAGCACGCAAGCGCCCATGCCGATCAACGCGCCGTCTCCGATTTCGCAGCCATGCAGGATTGCGGAGTGCCCGATTGTAACGAAATCTCCGATCCTCAGAGGCTTGCCGCCGTGGCTTTCATGGTTGACGTGCAGCACTGAGTTATCCTGGATGTTTGAATGTGCTCCAATGATGATTTCATTGATATCCGCCCGGATCACTGTTCCATACCAGACGGAACTGCCTGCGCCGATCTTCACCCTGCCGATGACTGAGGCAGTCTGGGCGATGAAGCAGGACGCGTCGACTCTGGGAAACTGACCCTGGAATTTCTGCAGCACGTGCACCTCCGCTAGTTCAGTTACTTAAATCTAAGACATTACAATCAGTTTGGCAAGTGTAAGCTGATGAAACTTGGTGATGCTCTTTAAAGGCTGCTCAAAAATGACCGTCCGCAAGGCTGTTCGAGTCTGAGGAACGGAGTGTACATAAACGTACATGAAGTGACGAAGACGATGAATAACGCGGCGGACGGTCATTTTTCAGCAGCCTTACAGCCATTTCAGCCGTTTTAAAATCAGATAATTGATGTACCCGATAATCCCCATCCCCAGCAAAAATGCCGGATACGCGATTTTCCAGTGTTCAGGCCCAGTCATCATGCTCCATTCAGACATGCCGCCGACGCCTGCGAAAAACGACAACGGCATAAAGATGGTAGTGATCAGGGTCAGGCGCTTCACGACCAGATTGGTCTGATTGGCCATCAGAGTGATGCTGTTGTTCATCATGGACAGGTACATTTCCATCAGTCCGTTGATCATCTCCCTGTAGATTTCTACTGACTCAAAGTACTTGACAAGATGATCATAGATATCGCGGTAATGGTAGATGGATTTGTCGCTGATATAAGGCGAATCCTTGCGGCAGATTTTCACCAGAATTTCGCGTTCGTGAAAAAGGCTTTTGCGCAGAGCCAGGAACACCTGCCTCATTTCAATCAGATGAGCCAGGTTGAAATGGATCGGGTCACTCAGCAGGTCCTCTTCATACGCATGGAGCTTCTCCTGAACCGTTTCGATTGCCAGGAATTTACGATCAATAATCACATCCATTATGAAGTGCAGCAGATGATCCGGTCCCTGGGACACCTCATTAGTCTTGATCCTGATCATTTCCTCGATTTTTTCAAGGGAATTGCGGTTTTCTGTCTGATGTCCGTTTACAGTGACCAGGAACTTCTTTCCGATTATGAAATCCACTTCATCCACTAAAAGCTTCTGGTTCAAATAATAAAGGCTGTTGAAAAGAATGAAAGTGTTGCTCTGAAAATCCTCGATCTTGGGAATCTGGCTCTCGTCAAGGCAGTCTTCGATCGAGAGCGTGTGTATGCCCAGCGGTTCGATCAGTAAGTTCAGTTCATCAGCAACAGGGTCAAAATAATCAAGCCAGATGTAGCCGTCTCCTTTGATGCTGGTAAGTGCCTCGTTCAGACCCGGGCATTTTGTGATCACTCCCTTTGGGGAGATGTGGTAAAATCTGGCACTCATTGTACCCCCTCTATTTCAGAAGTCTTTCCAGTTCCCTGTTCCGCGGTTCACCTTCAGAAAGTTGCCGCACCCGCAGGATGGTTTCTTCACCCTTGGTTTCTTTCTGCACGGCAAAATGCTGAGTTGCCGCCTCTGCCAGTCTGCGACTGTGAGTGACAGCTATCACCTGATAACTTTTCGATAGCTCACACAGCTTTTCCACGGTTTTCGTAAGTGTCTTCCCGCCAAGTCCGGCTTCGATCTCGTCAAAAGCGAGAGTAGAACTGTATGGCGAGATCAGCGATAGTTTCAGGGCCAGCAGCAGCCTGGAATTTTCACCGAAAGAGGCCACCTTCTGCAGTGGCTGGGGAGGCATCCCGGGATTGGCGGAAAAAAAAAGCTGCGTTTGATCGATGCCGTCTGCAGCAGGCTCTTTTTCCTTCCATAGGAAAGAAAGCTTGCTCTGATCAAGGCTCAGACCTTTCAGGTTTTTCAGGATCGATTTTCCTAAGCCTTCCGCCTGCTTCTTTCTGGCCCGGGACAGAGTCTGAGCTTTAATCAAATACTCCTCTTCGGCTTCTTTCAGGCGTTGATTATTCTGGGATTCGTTCAGCCGCTCGTCCAGGATGGAAAGTTCTTTTCTCAGATTCTCAGCATGTTCTGCGATTTCCCTGATCGAAAGTCCATATTTTTTCTGGAATTCGGAAAATCTGTCCATCAGTGCCGACAGGCTCGAGAGCCTCTCGCCATCGTAGGCAACACTCGACAGGAAACCTTCTGAAGCAGAGGAATACTCCGAGCAGGACGAAGCGATCGATTCCAGTAATGCTACGAGGGCTGAAGCTCGTTCAGGCAGGTTTCTGATCCGGTTGAGGCTCTTGAGTTTTTCCCCGATCCTGGCTGTCAGTGATGCATCCTGAAAATAATCCGACAGTTCTTTGAACACTGTTGTGACTTCCTCGAAATTCGCTAAAAACTCATATTCCCGTTCCAGTTCTTCCTGGTTCCAGGCGAGCAATCCCGATTCCTCGATTTCAGATAACTGGAAGCGCTGAAAATCACGTTTCCGCTCCAGTTCACCTCTGGATCTCGTGAATTCATCGTGCTCCCGCTTCATGGTCAGAAATTCCTGATAGAGCTTTACCACCAGGATTCTCAGCAAACGGTCTTCAGCAGAAAGCCTGGAATCGATCAGTGTCAGGAGCGAATCCGGCTCATATGCTGAAAAGGCTTCTTCCCTGAAACAGGCTTCCACGAAACAGGATCTGATCTGCCTCAGAAAATCCAGCGTGATCTGACGGTGATCCAGGTAATATTCGCTTCTGCCGCCGGAATGATATGTTCTGGAAATGATGATTTCCCCATTCAGTTCCCGCGAAAATGGCAGGCTCTGAAGGTAATTGAGCTTTTCCCCGCTGAATTCGAAAAATGCCTCCACATGGCTCTCAGTGCATCCTGGAGGGAGAAAATTTTTTCCCTGCGAAATCCCGAGCAGAAATGTCAGTGCTTCCAGAATAATGGTTTTACCTGCACCTGATTCGCCGGTGATCACGTTCAATCCTGGCGAAAAGAACAATCTCTCGGATTTCAGAAGCACAAAATTTTCGATGTACAGCGAGCGGATCATACTTTGACCAGTTCATACTCCTGTGTGCCAAGCCCCAGTTTTTCAGCGTGCTGCATCTGGATGCAGGAATCATTCTCAGGCCAGAGTTTCTTGATGAATCCGGAACCTTCCTGCGCTTCCACAAGGTCAAATGCAGCCCGGTCCACTGCCACCGGATCTGTGGAAAAGAGGATCCCGATGTCCTTGATCAGGGGTTCTTCTGAGCCGCCCATACAGTCGCAGTCTTTGGTGAAATGGGTGAGAAAATTAAAGTATGAACTTTTAGCTTCACGGCCCGTGAGGGCGGCCAGTGCGTGTTCGGCCATTCTTTTCTGCAGCCCGTCGCTCGACTGCTGCCAGGAATGCTTGATCGCGCCAACCGGGCAGACCGCGAAGCATTCTCCGCAGCCATAGCACTTATTCTTATCAATCACTGCCTTATCCGATAATGAGATCGCATTCGCAGGGCACCATTTCAGGCATTGCCCGCATTTGACACAGGTTTCTTTCTTAACTGCGGGCTTCACGTCCGAATGCTGGTTCAGCTTGCCGCCGCGGCCTGCACAGCCCATGCCGAGATTCTTGATCGTGGAGCCGAAGCCTGTAAGCAGATGACCTGTCATGTGTGAAAGCCCGACTATGCCGTCGCAGAGTGAAATATCTGAGGCGATAAAGGTTTTTTTCACGAACTGAGCCTCTCCCTTGACTTCCACTTCCACCTGACTTTGCCCTCTGAGCCCGTCCGAGATGATCACAGGCACCCCGCAATTTTCGATGGAAAATCCGTGTTCAGATGCGATCATCAGATGATTCCATGCATTGTCGCGCTCCCCGCGGTACAAAGTATTGGTGTCAGTGAGAAAGGGCCTGGCCTTCTTCTTCAGATGCCTGCAAAGAACTCCTGCAGTCTCGGCCTTGATATGCCCCTGATTGCCCTTCTCCCCGAAATGGATCTTGACTGCGATGAAGTCCCCGGCCGAAGCTTTGGCTGAGGTCCAGTTTTTGTCGCCACTGCCGGCCTGGAAAAGCTTGACTGCGGCATTGCCCAGTTCTTCAGGGCTCGGTTTGCCTGCGATCGGATAGAAATATACTTTGGCTTTCATCGGTTACTCCTCATTGAAATAGTTGGCTGCAACGCAGACATTCTATCTCAATCCAGGGAAAATTTCATCAGTGAAATGCAAAAGAGGGCCTCGTTAATTCGAAACCCTCTCGTCAGATAAGAATTGAAAACGTCTTTAATCCAGTTGGGCTATGATGGAAAGTTGCTGGTCTGCCGCTTTCACGCTCAGATATCTGGACTTGAGGTCTAGCTTGACGAGCTGGCTCAGGTCACCGTTCATGATCAGGGCAGTTCCCTGATAAACGAGTTGCGGTCCGGCCTGGGCTAATGCTTTGTTCAATACTGCGATGATAGATTTCAGATCAGTTTCTATGTCAGTAGGTTTCTGCGCTTCCTTGGCCGCGATTTCCTGCTTGATCTGGCTGGCTGCAGGCAGGCTGATTTTTCCGAATTTCACTTTCAGCGAATTTTCACCGTCTTTTTTGGAATAAGTAACTGTCGCCTGATTGTCGCCTGTCATGTCCATCACAACCTGCTTGACCTTGAGTTCATTCACTTCGTCATTGCCTATGTAGCCCTTGATCCAGGCGTTCAGCGCGTCCTGGCCTGCATAAATTTGGATTTCAGCCTTGTTGTTTACAAGACCCTTGTCAGTACTGGCTACAGTCAGATACTTTTCTTCCAGCACGATTTTCCTGATCTTGAGCACAGGCATGGCAGGCACAAGCGGAAATTTCGACATGTCGACAAACATGCTGCTCGCATAGCCATTGACTTCCACTCGAGACGCCTGGATTTTTCCACCCAGGTTTTCATTGCTGTACTTGTTGAGTCCTTCAACCATGCGGTTGACGCGATCTACTGTAGTGGCCTTGTCCTTCAATTCCCCGTTCTCGTAATATTCCTTGATGTTGACATAGATGTTTCCGTTATCTGCAAGCATGTCCCCAATGAATTTCAGTGGTACTTCAAAAAAGAGAACCGGGTACACACCTTCGAAAACAAAGCGGCTTTTGCCGACTGTGAGGAGCGGATTCTTGAGTTCTGACCCGGCTAAGGCCTTTTGCAGCACCTGATTGAGCGCGTTCTCACAGAGAGTAGCCTGGAAATTGTCTCTGGTGACGGCACCGGCAGACACTATGAAAGCCAGCATGATGATGATCAATAAACTTCTGCGCATGTTCCCTCCGGAATTCAGATTGGAAGCCGTCTAAATGGTTATCGGCCCCTCTTTTCTATTTTCATACAGGAGACCCGGGTTTCACAGTATCAAAACGCATCAAAATACATCAAACGGCTGCAGCCTTAAACTGAGTCAATTCTCCCAGGAGAACTGAGTCACCAGTTCGATGTCAGAACCTGTTTTAAAAAACTTATCCCTTAGCGTGATCAGGAGGTTGCCGTCAGGATTTCTTCTGACAATCAATCTGTTGATCGCGAATTTTAGCTGTCTGAGATAAGAGTCATTATTCATTGCTCCGTGGAGCTGTGCTTCCATTCTGCCGAAATCCGGCATCAGCCCGCATTTTCCGAATTCTGTGATTTCGCTGAAGGAAATGCCGACTTCCTTTGAATTACCGACTGTGTAACAACCTGGAGCGATTTCCAGGTCTACAATTCCGTCAAGGTTACAGTCCAGCTGCAGTTTGTAAAGCAGAGCCGCAGCATCGGCAGAATCCTGAATCTGCTTCATCTTCCTGGAAAAAAAATAATCTATCGCCCGCATTTGGGTAGCCCTGGGCTGGTCGTCATCTGAGTTCAATTTTATCAATTTCTGAGGATCCTGAATCCGCTTCATTCTGGTAATGACCAGAAAAGGATGCTCAGGCTTGTCAATGGCAGTTATGCTCAGCATGTCGGGATTGCTTGTCAGTTCCATTCCGTTGTCCGTAAGTCTTTGAACAGCACCTGTCGCTGCACCGGCAAGCTGGACCAGCACCAGCATCACGATCAGTAATGCAAATTTCATGGTTTCTCCTTTATCCATATTGATAATTAAATCAATCAAAGTTCCTGACGTATGTCAAGTACTAGTGGACTGTAAACAAAGATACAGGATTCACCTTTTCTGCATTTCTTCGGGTACGTAACAATGCGAAAGATCGTCAAGCATGGAATCCAGCGGAGCGGAGAACTCCCTGAATCTGCAGTCTACCACGTAGGTGCGTTCGAGCGGGCAGAGAAACAGGGCTGGCTGGTCCTCAGCGAGGATGCGGTGGAAGTCGTGATAGAGCTTCACCTGCACGCTTTCGTCAGAAACCGTTTCCAGGCTGTCGATGATGGCGTCAGCTCTCGGGCTGGAATACCTGGAATAGTTGAAGCCTCCGTTCTGGGGAGTTGCCGAGGAATACCAGCGCTCCTTCAGGGAATAGGTGTTGCTGTAGGCAAAGGCATCTTCGACAAAATCAAAGTTCCCACTTCTGGTAATCTCTAGCAGATCATTATATGGGACTACGTCGAGCTTTACGTCAAAGCCTATCTCTTTCCAGGCTTTGCATAAACTCAGGCTGATCGGGGAACCTTTGCCACCGCTCGCTGCGCTCACATAGCGCAGGGGGACCTTGTTCCCATGCCATTCCAGCAGGCCGTCTCCGTCGCTGTCCGTGATTCCTTCGCTGTTCAGCAGGTTCAAAGCTTCAGCCGTATCATACGGCAGCGGTCTGACAGTGCTGTCGCAGGGCCAGGAATCAGGGGGGAAAGGGCCGCTGATGAGTGTGCCTCCGCAACCTTGGAACGCGTCTGCCAGAATAGCGTTCCTGTCGGCAGCCATGGTCAGGGCTTTTCTGACTGTGGGGCTTGACAAGAGCGGTCTGGAACAGTTGTAGGCGATAGATCTGTATCCTCTCCTGATCGGGACTGGGATGAGCCTGTATCTTTTGCGGACGGCTTCATCGCATTGTTTCAGGTACTGGTCCGGGTAAATCCTCATGAAATCGATTTCTCCCTGCTTGAGTGCCAGGAATGCGGCCGTCGGATCAGGGATGAATTTGAACATGATCCCGTTCAGGTACGGCCTGCCGTTGATATAGTCGTCAAAATACTGAAGCAGCATATGGTCGCCTTGCACCCATTCTTTGAGCATGAACGGTCCGGTGCCGGAAGGCACTGATAGAACCTCGCAACTGCCTTCTTTGGAAAGGCTGGATCTGGGAATGATTCCTGCAGTCGCCAGCTCTGGTATTTCCTGGCAGGGTGTTTTGAATTTGAAAGTCACGGAAAGACCCGACACTTCTACTGTTTCCAGATTCTGCATCGAAATAGTGATAGCGTCCGGATTTCTATGCATGACTCTGTCGAAAAAATAGCGCACGTCTTCGGCTGTAAAGTTGCTGCCGTCATGGCATCTGATATGCGGTCTGAGCCTGAAGGAGATCGACTTTTTGTCAGCAGAGACCTCCCAGGCTGCAGCCAGATCCCCGCACACCCGGTCATTCCGGTCCATTTTCAGCAGGGAACTGAAAATCAGGCTTTGGATCTGCTGTGAGATTTCATCCTCAATTACAGCAGTATCCAGAGTTTTCGGGGGATCCTCACTGCAGATGACCAGCGTATCCCCGTAGCTTGGCGAATTATCCACCTGTAATTCTGCAGTGCTTGTCGCAGCGGGTCTGGACTGGCTTTCCCTGGGATTGAAATCGCAGCCGGTAATAAAAATCATCGAAACAGTTGCGAAAAGAAAAAAGAACCATTGTTTCATGAGCACCCTTTGAATGAATTCAGAATACTTAAGTTGTCTTAAAAAATCATATCTGTTTTATCTGCTGATGTAAAATTTCATCAGGTTGGACAAGCTCAGCATCTGGCGGCCATTTGTTTAATCGCTGAATGAAAGGCAGTTCGGTTTTCCTCAGCTGCTGCGGCTGCGTGCCATAAAGCTGCCAGATCGGAAAGAGACTGAAAAATTTTCTGCAGTTTTTGGACATGTCTCATTTCACCGTAAGAATACTTTTGTTGAGATAGCCTGTTCTGCCGTCCGGTATGATCACCTTATACCAGTTCACCTCTTCCAGTCCCGTCACTTTCACAACCGTACCGTTCTTGAGAGTGGTCAGGACTGAATAGGTGATATCCGGACCTTTCCTGACATTGCCTACACCGTCCGAGGAATCGACAATTCCTGTTTTAGAGGATGGGTCAGGAGCGGGTGCAGGTGTGTCATCAGTAATCAGTCCCATCAGGGTGTCCCAGGGGCAGTCTCCGGGACAATCGGTGTCGCAGCCCGGCATTTCCTTGTGCCCGACAATGCCGGGAAAGGCATGCTTGATCTTGATACCGTATTTGTCGCAGAAATGGCGGGCTATTTTGGCTGATCCCTTCAGCATCGGCTTGCTGTCCCACCACTCCGGATGTGCGATCGTGACTTCATGTTCGATGCCGATGGAGCGCTGATTATTGGATTGCCCGTTTTTCGCGCCGCAATGCCAGGCTGTGTCTGCCGCCTTTACGACCTGTGAGATTTCGCCGTCAGTGTGCCTGATCACGAAATGAGCGCTGACTTTGGCATCTGAATCCTGAAAATAAGAGATGGCACCTGCATAAGTGCCTTCGTAAATGAAATGCACGACCCAGGTGTCAATGTCGTGACTGCGTCCGTCGACGTGATTATATTTGGTGAAGGCGGCTTCAGCATCCGGATAATCGACTGATTTTAAGCGAGTATCCATGCTCTTTGGCCTGATCCTGGAAAGGTTTACTGCCGGATTCGCCGTCACTTCTACCTTCTGGTTGAAGAGGTTGAACTCCTGCACACCGTCCCTGAGTATTGTGAAGTAATTGTAAGCCTGAAAATCGCGGAGTTCCTGGCTGACCAGGCCTGAGAATCTGGAGGCAGCCCCGAACCAGTCTTCGATGTTTTTTGGGGCAACACAGCTTTCTCTGGCATAGGATGCGAGCAGGGCAGCTGCGCCGCGGATATTCTGCCTGGGGTCGTCCTTCAGCATCTGACGGTCCAGGTTCAGGAGTCGGGCCGCTTCGCCCAGAGTGTCGCAATAGCCGTTCTCCACCAGGTGCATCACTCCCCAGCCCCTGTCGACAGTGGGGCCGATCTGGGTCCAGTTGTTCTCCAGATAACCGATGGCTTCCAGGAGAGTTTCAGGAACGGAAAATTCGGAGGCGGCTTCGCGGAACATACTCAGAGTGTCGCTGACAGATACGCCGGAAGCTTTCTCTATGTAAGAAACCCAGAGGCGGGAGTCCTCGGCCGGCGCTCCTCCTTGGTCGATCAGCTCAGATACGGCCTGTCTGTAGTCATACTCGTCCGCGGACAACAGTGAAAGATACATCAACACGCACATAATTACTATGAAGTTCCAGCCTGGATTTTTCATCTTCCCCCCATGCTTACCAATAAGTCAATGATATACAGGTTGGGCCGGGAGTGAAGTTGCAATTTGCGGCAATTTGCAGCAAGACGGAAATCAGGGCAGCAGGATGCAGTAATCGGCTGATTTGTTGAAGCAGCAGCCTGTCGAATCCTCTGTGTTCCGGACGAAGCGGAGCGGGTCCTCCGGATCAAGGGCTCTGCGCAGGCGCGAGATGTTGGAGCGGAAAGTGCCGGCATCTGCCACTGGGTCGAAATCCCTGCCCCAGATCTTCGGGTAAAGTTGTTTTGCGTCGAATTCCCGGCCTGGGTTGGAAGCCAGCTCCTGCAGCAGTTTTGAGATTATTTTTTTATTGAACAGATCCACCTTTCTGCCGTCAACCAGCAGCAACAGACTGATGAAATCAGCGAAGATTTCATAGCTCTCGGCTTTCTTCCTGACAGCATCCGCTTCCATAGAGCCGATGCAGGATGATTCCTCCCGAACCAGCAGCCTGATTTTTCCCGGCTCCCGCATTTTTCCGATCCACCATGATTCTTCCTCTTCTTTCAATTTCCTGGCTTCGGCAGGCATGTTATCCAGATCCAGCCTGTACCGGCTGTAATATTCGCGCGCCAGCCCGGCTTCCCCGCTTTTTTCAAGCACAGAACCCATCAGGAAATTGAAGTAAGTGCAGTTTATCGGGCAGCTGCCCTGAAAATGCTTTTCCAGTGACTGCAGCCGGCTCAGGGCTTCAGGGAATCGGCCTGTAATGATCAGATACTCGCAGTAAAATTCGGTGGCCACGCATCTGGGAGTAAGATCCTCAAACCTTTCGATCGTTTCCATGGCTTTCGCTAAATATCTCTCGGCAACTTCGGTTTCCCCAAGCCTTAAATAGACCCCGCCGGTTTCTGCCTGGGAAGAAGCCTCATTGATTTTATCGTTGTTGCATCTGAAGAACCCCTGGCTTATCAGATAGTGTTCAATGGATTCCCTGAAATCACCGGCCAGCTTGCAGAGTGCGCCAAGCAGGTCATGGACATACCCGAGGCTTTTGGTGGAGTCCTGCTCCTCGCAGAATTTCAAGGCTTCCTGAGCCACCTGTCCGGCCTGTTCCAGCCTGTTCAGCATCATCAGGTAATATCCTTTTGAATAGAGGATGAATCCCAGCCTGCTTCTCAGTCCGCTCTGCCTGGCCAGATCGGCGGCAAGCGTCAGCTCTGTCAGCGCTTTTTCAAGGTCGCCTGAGCAATTGTAAACCTGGGCCGAGAGTTTGAAATAACCGACACGGGCATTCGGACTCAGGTCAAAGTCACGCGATCCGCGCATCCGATCCAGATACTCCCTGCTTTTTTCATACTTACCGAGAAAAAGATAACCTTGCGCTATCCGATACTCCAGCAGGATTTTCAGGCCTGAATCCGCTTTCTCCTGAAGGTGCAGCAGCATTTCCTGGGCCTTTTCGCTGTTCCCGTCGGAATCCTCGATGCAGGCTTCATAATACTGCCTGAAAAAACCGCTGATCCCGGCCAGTTCCGCTTTGGCTTCAGCAAACCTTCCCTGCATCAGCAGCTGGGAGACCAGCAGGATTTTCAAGTCCTGAACGCGGTAGCCGGCTTTCAGCACATTCCTGATGATCGGCACAAGGTCATCGGCTGCAGGATAAAAAAGGGCCGCATCCCTGTATTTTATCAGTGCGTCGATGGCTGCCTGCTTTTGCCCTGCGCAGAGAAAATGATAGCAGATCTCCTTCAGATAAGCCGGCTCTGAGCCGAACCGCTTCTGCAGCAGATCAGCTGCTTTTTCATGCAAAGCGCTGATCTCGTTTTCTGCTGTTTTGCCTGAGATGAAGCTCTTCAGGAGCATGGGCAGTGTTATTTTGCCGTACGGGTCAAACTCGGCCAGGCAGGAATCCCTCAATCTGGCGAGCGCTTCCATTCCATAGTTCCCTGAAATGTCTTCCAGAATTTCTCGGTCCACTGGAATACGGAAAACGCAGAGCTGTTTCAGGATCCACCTGAAATCCCTGTTCTGGGATTTCCAGAACGAACGCTCGAAAAAATCACTGATGATTTCATCGATCTTCCGGTCCCCTGCCAGCCTGGCAGGAGTCATTTCACCTGACAGCAGAAGAGCGCAGATGGCCTTGACCGAAAAGGGATGCCCCTTTGACAGGCTGTAGACCTTTCTTTTCGCTTCATCCTCCAGAAGATCACGGTTCTGGAACGAAAATATCGAATCAATCATCTCCCAAGTTTCCGGTTCGGTCAGACCGGGCAGGGGGTATGAAAAAATATCCGCTGAAAATCCGGCTGCGGTTTTAGGTCTGGTTCTGGAAGCGACGATCACTTTCCCTTCTGCGGATGTGGAAGCTTTTTCCAGCAAATCAAGCGTTTTCCTGCTTTCGGCCAGGTGAAAATCGTCGATGATCAGCGTGATGCCCCTTTTGGTCAGAAAATCGAGAAACCGATCCGGATCATGGCAAAAGGGAACTTCCTTGTCGCCGGCATAAAGGCGCAGGATGTCTGAAAGTGAACTGTAAAAATCCTCTGCAGACCAGGCATCCCTGCAGCGCAGGACTACTGAATTCCATCCGTTCTTTTGCAGGCTGGCGCGCAATTCTCCTGTCAGCCATGTTTTACCGGATCCGGGGAGGCCTATAATGCTTATGCAGCCTGCCCTGGAAAATTTACCGACCAGGAGCTCTATGATGTCCTTTCTGGTAGCTTTCTGGATATCGCTGCGCATCAGCTGATTCTATCCCTTTAAATCGAAATTTTCAATTATGAATCACTGTCTGCTCACATCTTTCCAGCTAAATTCATTGACTCTGCCAGCGATCGCCTGGCTTTACATAAGCTTCTGTTTCACATATAATTACCGTATGAATACTGTTTCAGCACAGCGCTGCCATAGGATCGGCGACCTTAACACGATCTGCGACCGGATCTCCCGGACAGGCTGCGTATTTATCGTCGGCATTCCCGGGATCGGAAAATCAACGCTTCTCGCGGAACTTTCCGAGAAACTCGAAGCTGACGAAAAATACTCCGGAAAGGTGATTCTCTTCAAATGCCGGGAAGGATGGAGCGCCAAAGATTTCTATTCCGAGCTGGTCAATCGTTTGAACACTGCCCTGGGAAGTAAAAAACTCTCTGCAGAAAGCAGCCCGGCCTCCATCGTCGAAATTATAGACAGCCTGTCTGCAGCATTGCTGATCGATGAGTTTCATCAGATCGAAACCGCTGAAACATTAAACATTACCGAGACAGCCCCTGACATGCGGAGGGGAAAGTTGATCGTGGCTTCCCGCAACATCCCTGATTTCGGGCCGATAGCTTCAGCAGGAATTTACATACACAGGTTGAAAAACATGAATCGGCATGATGCAGGCGAAATGCTGGAAACGCTTTTACAGCTGCACAGTTATTCCGGAGTAGGCCAGGACCTGAAAAATGCTGTCCTCAATAAAACCGGTGGACATCCCCTGCTGGTCAAGCTGCTTTTCGGTCTGATCATCTCGGGAAAAATGGCGCTGAACTCCATGAAACATGATGAAATCGGAGTAACGGCACACTTTACGGAACCTTTTTCAAACCTGTTCTGGAATGACCTGGACAGCAAATCAATGTCACTTTTGAAAGCTTTCAGCGTATGCAGAATCCCTCTCTCGGAGGCAATGCTGAAAAATCTGGATCCAGGAGCATCCGCACTGGTCGAAAAGCTTAAAAAACGCTGTCTGCTGGATGCAGATCAGAGTGGAAGGATCTGGATGCAGGACATGCTGCGACAGCTGGTGAGGAGCAAGCTTACTCCAGAAAATCTGAAAAAGCTCCATCTGAAGATGGCAAAAGCCTTCGTCTCCCATACCGGCATGGATCCTGAACTGCTTAGGGAAGCATATTTTCACTACCTGGAAGCCGGGGACACGGCCAAAGCTGAAGAGGTTTTGATTCAGCTTGTGGAAGTGAACGATTTTTACCAGGATTCCTCCCTGGACCTGGTGCATCTTTACAGGGAAGCCCTCGGAAGATGGAAAATGAAGAGCGACGATGTTAAATACGGTTATGTGGACCAGCTGATTCTGTCCCGAAAACTGGAAGAAGCTGAGCGGATCATCCCGGAAATCAAGGGCTGGCGCCATTACTATCTTCTGGGCGGCCTGCGTCAGGAGCAGGGGAGATTCGCTGAAGCAATGGAGCATTTCACCAAAGCTCTGATAGACTGTCCGACTGGCAAGGAGACTCTCACCTTCAAACTCTCCATCTGCTTCTGCCATACCATGCTTGGCGATACTGCTAAAGCGGAAGCAGCCATGGAAAAGCTCGCCTCTGACCCTGAACTCAAGAAGCATGATCTGCTGCAAATAGTGTTCTGCCAGAACTCGGCAGTCTCTTGCTACGTTTCAGCCAAAATGAGACGCGGCCTGGAATTCGCCATCCAGGCCGAAACTCTCTGCCGGAAGCTCGGATTTCAGATCAGACTGGCTTCCATACTTTACACAAAGAGCATTCTGCTGATTGCCCTGAACGACCATGTCGCAGCCGAAACTGCAGTCAGTGAATCCCGCGAAATCAGCCAGAAAATGGGTAACCTGCAACAGCAGATGACTGCCTCCTGGGCCTACTCGGATCTGTGCCTCGCTTCAGGGAAAATCGAAGAATCGATCCAGCTCAGGCAGCAGGTCTTGAAAATAGCCGAAACACTGAATATCAGAGACTGGATTGTGGCTGCTCACGGCAGGATCGGATATCTCTATCTTCTCCTGAACAGACTGGAAGAAGCTTCCAGGTCCTTTGAACATGCCAGGGAAAGCCTCAGAGACCTGGACAACAGGCGCTGCCGCCTTCATCTGGCACTTCAGCAGGCCCCGTTTCTGATCGCCACAGACCGCAGCGGCGAAGCGATCGAAATCCTGAATGAAGTGCTTCCTGACGCTGAAAAAAATTCGCAGCTCAATGCCTGCTATATTCATTTTTATCTGTCCAAGGCTTTTCACCATACAGGCAGGAAAAGTGACTCCGAAAAATCTCTCAAATCTTACAGAGACCTTCTGGCCCGGCTTGATCCGGGTACAGCCAAAGTCGCTGAAAAGACTACCGGGGCATTTGAGATGGTTCTGGCGGAGAGAAAATCCGCAGTCACTGTGATTCGCAATGGAACACGGTCGCGGCTTCACACACTGAAGGATAAAGATAAACTGCTGGAAAATTCCGGCAAGTATGAGATATTGCTTGACTTCACCTCAGGACGCATCTTCGTTGACGGCGAACCGATCGATTTTGGAAGGAAACGAGCGCTTTTGAAAATCCTGATGGAATTCGCTGCCTCTGTCGGGCGTGACCTTTCCATGGCCGCAGTTTTCAGGCGGATCTGGAACAGGGATTTCGATCATGAAAATGATGCGAATGTCTTCCGCACGCATATTTCCAGGCTGCGGAAACTTCTGGACAGAGGCAGGCCGAACAGATTCATCCTGAATTCGATGGAATCAGGTAACTACCGCTTCAACGAGCAGGTCAGCCACTGTATCATTCTAAAAGGCTGAGGGTGCCCGATTAACCGGACACCCTCTTATTATCATATCCCTGAAAGTAGAGACCGATTTAAATCAGCCTCTACTTTAGTTCCTTCAGAGAGCGCACCAATTGCTGCATTTCAACTGATTTATCGTCCTTGGCTGATTCCTGCAGGTAGCTGATCAGGCTGTCTACGCTGATCCGCTGTGAAACCAGCAGGTCAGCCAGCTGCCTGAGGTTATTCTCGCGTGAGAGCACATTGGCTAAGTATACTGTATCTTCGATTTCACCCATGTGATAGCGTTCCATGCTTTGCCTGCAGTCTTTGTCCAGATTTTTCAGGGCATAAAGTTGAGCAGTCAGAGGGCTCTGCTTGCCGAGTGCCGCCTTGACTGCCTTGTAAGCGTCGATCCTGCCCCAGCCGGTGTTGTTGTCCGGTCCTGAAACATCGAGATCAAGAGCGGTGGATTTCAGGATCGAGCGTACTCCTTCCCTGTCAAGGCTGGGATTGGCCTGCAGCATCAGTGTCACAACTCCGCAGGCATTCGGGCAAGCCATCGAAGTGCCGTCGAGTTTCGCCAGTTTATCCTTGAAGTAGGAAATGACTTTTACGCCTGGAGCGCAGACATCCGGCCTGATATGGGTCTGCCCGTCGAATTCAGAAGGGCCGATGCTGGAAAAGGAGGCTTTCTTGTCATTGGCGTCAGTGGCACCGATGGCAATCGTCTCCGGAAAGTCTGCCGGGGAGCCGCATTTCTTGCCTGAATTGCCGTTTGCCACCACCAGGATCACTCCTGCGTCTGTGACCTGCTTGATATACTGCCGCATTTCAGGCACTGACTCTTCAGCACCAAGTGATACATTGATCACGCGAACTCCGTCCTTGGTATTGGGATTGCCGTCCAGATCGCAGAGCCACTGCATGCCTGCCAGAATGTCGTTGAAATCTCCTTTGCCGTCGTCTCCCATTACCTTGGCGAAATAGAGCTTGGCACCTGGCGCCACACCGATCCTGCCGTCGAATGAACCGTCCGGCATGGGGAATCCCCAGCTCATGTCGTACAGAGTCCCTTTAGCGCTGCCGCCGATGATGGTCCCGCAGACATGTGTGCCGTGTCCCACAACATCGGTGATGTTGGTCGTAACTTCACCGCTCTTGAAACACTTTCCTTCCACAAACTTGCCGTCTGTGAATCCGAGGTTCGTGTTCAAGCCTGAATCGACAACTCCTACCTTGACTCCACTCCCGTTGATGGACAGTTCGTTCCAGACTTTCTGCACATTCATTCTGGCAAGATTGTATGTGTCTTCTGCTCTAACCGTGTAGTCGTCCACTTCAGGTCCCGCATTTCCGAATGAGTGCATCACTATGTTCGGCATCACGCTCTCTACTTCCGGAATCTCGGCGATCTTATCGATCATGTTCTTTGTGACTAAAGCGAAAACTGCATTTGCCACCCAGTATGAGGTGTAAACCAGTTCTTTCCCGGTTTCCTCGGCATACATGGCCTTGAGTGACTCGATCAACTTGGGCTGAGTGGCACTGGCTATGTTGTGCTTGTTGAGGACGGGATTTTCAGTTGGCCCTTTCAGCGCATCCGGGGTCTTGACCAGGATCATGACTCCGATCGCATCACTACCCTGCCCCAGGTATTCTGGAAATTGGGCGGAAACTATCCCTTTAGCAGATACTGTTGCCGCGATAACTAGACACAGCGTGAGAATCACGAGATTGCGCATACGATGCTCCTTTCAAAATGTACTCCATGCGAACCGGGTTCTACCCAATTCTGTCATCGACTAATTTTCTCTTTTATAGATAAAAAGAAAAAGCATCTAAACGCCTCAAAACATGAAAAATATCCGGGAAATAAAAAAGATGGATCAACATTTATTCAGGAATGACGGAACTGAACAAACTCAGAGTTTTTTTACGGTATCGCCGGTTTTGATGGTACCAGCTTTGACTACTTTGGCGTTCACTCCTCGCAGGTTATTCTCTTTTCCCATCGGTGAGTTGACGAATTTATTGGCTGCCTGGCCAAAGCGTTCGGCAAATTTGGAGCAGCCGAGATGAGGCTTTTTGACCACTTCGATCACTGCTTTTCCGACTGCTAATTTCGTGCCTGGCGGCAGATTGGCCTGGCTCAGATCCAGGTCGATGAACAGCTGATCCCCGGCGAGCTGCCAGCGCTCTTTACCTTGAGCCACCAGAGCAATCGCTCTGGAGTTCATTATACAGAGCTGGGAATCCGAACTCACGGATTTGTCACCTTCGCCCTCTTTTCCGCGGGACTGCCAGTTGTCTCCAACCAGGCCTTCTTCCGGATCAAGCTTGCCTTCAGCCAGGACTTCCCGCTCATCCATGTCCGGCCTGATCACAATCATTTCCAGCCTGCCTTTATCCTTAGGTGACCTTAAAATTTCATCCAGACCATTGATCAGTTTATTCATTGTCAGGTGTATTTCGTTTTTCATAATCCTCCTCTATGTTTCTTATCATTATAGATGATTCTGAGGAAAAAGGGTGGATTTCTTAATTTTCTGCGACTTTTATTCTGGTCCAAAATAGTCTATACTGATTTCCTGTCTGTATTATGGGGGATAAACGGGAGGTAGAATCAGGCAGCGCTATTTAATCGATTTCGCCAAAGACGGAGATCTTGTCTATATCTCACACCTGGATTTCCAGCGCCTGATCCAGAGAGTGGTCCGCCGCGCCTGCCTTCCTGCCCTTTATTCAGAAGGTTTCAGCCCGCACATGAAAATTTCTTTTCCTTATGCTCTGCCGCTTTTTCTGGCAGTCTCGTCCGAGCGCTTTGCCTTGGAGCTGACCGAGCAGATCGATGATGCTCTGCTGATTGATAAACTCAATTCACAGGCTCCCAAAGGACTGGTGTTTTTAGCCGCCAAAAAAACGGACACCCGCTCCTTTCAGCTTCAGGAAGACTGCAGTTATCTGCTTGAAATCAAGGAATCCGAAGCTCTGCTCTGGCGGGATGCCGTGACAGGAATTTTAGCTGTGCCTGGCCCGGAATCTGAGAAAATCAAGGATTTTTCCCTGGAAGGCCGTTTTCTCAGGCTCAACACGCGTTCCCCGTTCAATCCGATGAAATTTGCAGCCACAGTCAGCTCCAGGCTCAACACCACGCTTTATTTAGGAGAAATCAGGAAGACATGAAGAAAATCATCATCGAAGTCGGCATCTTTTTTATCCAGGCCACCCTCGTCTGCGACGGCAAGATTACTGAGCTTTATGTCGAAGATCGCAGCGCCCAGAGCATGGTCGGTAATATTTACAAAGGAAAAGTCACCAACGTACTGCCTGGAATGCAGTCCATCTTCGTGGACGTCGGCAACAAGAAAGACGTATTCGTGTATGTAGGGGATTTTCAGAAAGTACCGGACTTCCTGGTGGAGGAATACGGAATCGAATCCCCGCAGCAGGCTCCGCTTGTTGACATCAAAAAACTTTTCCGGATCGGAAACCAGATCATCATCCAGATCATGAAAGACCCCATCGGCACCAAAGGAGCCCGTGGCACGCCGCATCTCACCCTGCCCGGCCATTACCTGGTGCTGATGCCTCAGGATTGTCATGTGGGCATCTCGCGGCGCGTGGAAGATGAAAAAGAACGCAACAAGCTGAAAAATACCATCGTCAACTGCAATAAAGAGAATTACGGATTGATCGTGCGCACTGCAGCATCGTACAAAACTCCGGAAGAGCTGGAACGCGAGTATTCCTATCTCATTCACCTGTGGCAGAAGATCTGCCGTAAGATGGAGAAGAAAGGGCTTCCCAACCTGATCCACAGGGAGCCTGAACTACCCCTGCGCGTAATCCGTGACTTCTATGATCGGAGCATTGATGAGATCATCATCAATCACGAGGGATTCCATAAAGAAATCGAAGAGTTCATCTCCTTCATCGACCCCTCAGGCGGGGTCAAGCTGAGCCTTTACGATGAAGCCAAGGCCGGCAAGCCGCTTTTCGAGGAATATGGACTGGAGACTGAACTTTCCAATTCACTCCAGCGCAGGATCGACCTGAAAAACGGATCTTACCTGGTCCTCGAACATACTGAAGCCCTGACCGCGGTTGACGTCAATACAGGCAGTTTTGTGGGTAAAACCAATCTGGAAGAAACGGTTTTCGCAGTGAATAAGGAAGCTGCCCTGGAAATCTCCCGTCAGATCAGATTGAGGGACATTGGCGGCATCATTATCATCGATTTCATCGATATGAAGGAACACCATCATCAGGACGAGATCCTGCGGATTTTGAACGAAGGTTTCCAGAACGACAAATCCAGAGTCTGCATCAAAGGCATCACTGATTTTGGTCTGGTGGAAATGACTCGGAAAAAAGTCAAAAACTCCCTGCTCGATACGTTGACAGAACCCTGCCACTTCTGCTCCGGGAGCGGCCGCGCTCCGGCGAGCAAAAAAATCGCGGATAAAATTTATTCATTTCTCAAATCAAAAAAGCACGGGTTGGACCAGGATAAACTGATCGTGCATCCGGTGATCTATGATTTCATTCAAAAGAATAAGCTGCTGAAAGATTTCGACTCAGCCACCGGTCATCAGCTGACCCTGGATAAAGACCCTGGTCTGAGGATTGATGAATTCGAGGCTATTTAGTAGCTGTTAAAATCTGAACCTTGTGAAGATTTTTTACAGTTACCCAAGTGAACTACGTGCCCTGAAACCAATAGTTTCAGGGTGAGAGCCTCTAACAAAACGAGTTTGTAAGAGGCTCTTCAAGCGTAGTGGGATTTAACTCCAAATAATATTTCACTTGCTTTTTAAAAAAATCCGGGTTTAATTGCTTCAACAGATCTATAGGAGGCACAGGTGAAACTTTACGGTTTATTTCTGATTCTGGCTCTGGCTGGAATGACGATTGTTCCGGCATTTGCAGGCAGTTCATTTGTCGGTGTTGCTCAGGTCACAGTCTGCGCTGAAAAGAACGGGACTCTTCCGGAAATCACGGTGCAGAAATGCACTGACAAACTTTATGCCACCCAGTCTGAAGCTGCTGCCGCTGCAGCAGAACTGATTAATGCGGTAACACAGAAAGCCAGGCAGCAGGCCAGGAGCATCTGGGGAGTTTCCACCCAGGTCACTGATAATCAGATCAGGATTTCCGAGAAAAACACATTCGCCAGGCAGGCTCCGGAGATCAAAGGCAGAGAAACCCTTTATTACAGGGGAATCGTTGCCCAGGCTTTCATGTTCAATTTTAACGGCGACTCCAAAGTCGAATTCTATTCAGAAGTCACCCCGGCATTCGCCAGCTATGATGAAGCTTTCAAGACAGCCCAGGCACAGGCCAAGCATTGCATGGACACTTCCAAGGCCTGTATCGCGCAGAAATACAATGTACTTGTAGACCAGATTGAAATGATCTCAGTCACATTTGATGTCAATCTTACAACCAGAAACGAAGCGAATTACGTGCCACATTTCCGGGGTATGGTCGTTGACGGCCTGTCCTTTGATTACCAGGGCGAACGGAAATTCGTGCAGATTGCCGGAGTCACCGAAGTTTTCGACAATTACAATGATGCCTGGAATGCTGCCAGAGGCATGGCCAAATCAAATCTGGACAGAGCCAAGGCTGAAGTAAGCGCCCAGTATAGCGTGACTGTCGAGAAAATCGAGTTTCTCAGCGTTGTCTTCGACGTGCAGCTGATGTAAAACTCTCAGAAAAGCAATCAAAAAAGGCTGTCCGGAAGGGCAGCCTTTTTTATCGGAAATCCCTATGTTCTACTTTTTCCCTTTATCAGCGCATAGAATGCAGGTATTATGAAAAGTGTGAGAACTGTCGACGTGATCAGTCCATATACTACAACCACTGCCAGCGGTCTCTGAACTTCCGATCCTGCACCATGCGAAAGCAGTAAAGGCAGCACTCCCAGAATGGTAGCTCCGGCTGTCAGAAGAACCGGGCGCAATCTGAGAAGACATCCCCTGACAATCGCGTCTTTCAAAGGCTGCCCTTCGGCAAACAGCTGATTGATATAGCTCACCAGGACCATCCCATTCTGCACGGCGATACCAAACAGGGCGATGAATCCGACTGAAGCAGGAACAGAGAGATATTCTCCTGTAACCAGCAGCCCGACTACACCTCCGACCAGAGCCAGAGGAACATTTACGATGATCAGGAAAGCGTCTGAAACAGAATTGAATGCGATCCACAGGATCAGGAACACCAGAAATATAACTGTGGGCACAATAATAGAAAGTGTCTTCATGGCCCGTTCCTGATTTTCAAACTGGCCGCCGTATTCCACATAGTAACCGGTTGGGAGGGAAATTTTTTCCAGAACAGCCTTCTTTACATCAGCTACAACACTTCCCAGATCGCGGTTACGGATGTTTCCCTGCACGATCCAGCGGCGCTGGTTATTTTCACGCTTGATCTGCAGATGTCCTGTCACAGTCTTGATTTCCGCGATCTGTGAGAGAGGAATCAGGTTGCCGTCTTTTGAACTGATCAGAAGTGTTCCGATTGCTTCGGGATTGTCTCTGAATGACTCCTGATAGCGGAGCTGAATGCCGACCCGCCTTGTGTTCTGATAGAGATAGTCCACAACCTTGCCGCCGATCGCCAGTTCGACCAGTTCCTGTATCTGGTCGACATTGATTCCATAGCGGGCGCAGGCATCTCGATCTGGGACTATCTGCAATTGCGGCTGCCCGAAGCTCTGTTCAACCGACAGGTCGACCAGACCGGCAACTTTGCTCACTGCAGCCTTGACTTCCACAGCTTTTTTCTGCAGCACATCCAGATCCTCTCCATAGATCTTGATAGCCAGCTGCGCCCTGATGCCTGACAGCAGTTCATCAAATGCGTTCTGAATCGGCTGGGTGAAATTGAGCTGCACACCGGGAACTGTGGAGAGATCTTTCCTCAATTCCTCCACCATCCTTTTCTTCATTTCGCGGTTGATCTGAGACTCGCTTCCCACCAGCTTGACATACATCTCGGCGTAATTCACAGGATGCGGGCATGTGCCTGACTCAGGCCGGCCTATTCTTGAAATGACTTCTGCTATTTCAGGATGGCTTTTGATCAGATTTTCCAGCTTCCAGACAGTTTCAGTCGCCTTATCCAGAGAAATGGAAGGAGCCATGGTTGCACCGATCGTAATCGCGCCTTCTTCCAGAGTAGGGATAAACTCAGTCCCCAGCTTCAAAAGCAGAGGGAGGCTTAAGCAGAAAATCAAGGCCGCGGCTGTCAGAACCATTTCCTTTCTGCCGATGACCCAGCATAACAGCGGGGAATAACATGCCTTCAAATGCCTGATCAGCGGGTTTTCGAAATGCCCTCCTTCCTTGAGGAAGAAATGAGCAAGTACAGGGGAAAAGACGATTGCGGCAAAGATTGAACCAAGCAGTGCGAAAGAAATCGTGAAAGCCATTGGCGAGAACATTTTGCCTTCAATGCCCTGCAGTGTAAAAAGCGGCAGAAATACAGTGATGATGATGGCGATCGAAAAAACAATCGGCCTGGTGACTTCTTTTGCCGCTACCAGAATCACCTCTGCTTTTGTCAGTTTGCTGCCCGGATTTCCCAGATGCCTGAAAATATTTTCCACCATCACGATTGCGCCGTCGCTGAGCATGCCGATTGCAATCGCGATTCCACCCAAAGACATCAGATTGGCTGAAATGCGGAAGATCGACATGAAGATGACTGCGATCAATGCGCACAACGGCAGGGAAAGCGCAACAATGAAGGCCGATCTGGCGTTCCCTAAAAACAGCAGCAGGATCAGGACTACAAGCACAGAGCCCTCAATAATCGCGTTTTTTACTGTTCCGGTAGCCATTCTGACCAGTTCCGCCTGTTCATAATATGGGACAATTTTGATTCCTGCGGGAAGAGAACGTTGAACATCCTCAATCTTTTCATAAAGCTTCTGTATCACGCTGGAAGTATTTTCCCCCCAGAGTTTTAATACCATGCCTGAAACGACTTCCTCCCTGCCGTTTCTTGTAATTACACCTCGCCTGATTTCTTTACCGAAACTTACGGTGCCAAGGTCCGACAGTTTTACAGGTACACCGTTTTCAGACTTTACAAAAACATTTTTCAGCTGCTCAAGATCCTGAATCAATCCGATTCCTCTGACAAGATATTCTTCTGATCCAAGCACGAGGAACTGGCCTCCGGCATTCTTGTTGTTGTTGCGGATCGCGTCCTCTATGTCGGATATGGATACCGAGTATTTCTGAAGCGCATGAGGATTTATGTCCAGCTGATACTGGAAAACAAATCCACCGATGGAAAGGATATCTGTCACACCCGGAACTTTCTGCAGCTGTTTTTTCACTACATGGTCATTGATTTCCCTCAGATAGGTGTTCCTGTCCTTTCCCTGCAGATCTGCGCCTTCTTCCATTGTCAGATAATACAGAAAGACCTGGCCCAGGCCTGATGATATCGGTCCCAGTATCGCCGGCTCCTCTGTGGGCGGCAGTTCAGCCGTAGCTCTGGTAAGCCTTTCGGCTACAAGCTGCCTGGCAAAATAGATGTCCACGTCATCCCTGAAATAAACATATACGACGGCCAGCCCGAATGTGGAAGTGGATTTGACCTGAGTGACTCCAGGCAGCCCGCTCATGGCGGCTTCGATGGGATAAGCGATCAGTCTCTCGATTTCCTCAGGCGCCATTCCTTCGTAATCGGCAAAAACCTGGACCATGATCGGGGAAATGTCCGGGAATGCGTCAACAGCCATCCTTCTGTATTCGAAACTTCCGTATGCCAGCAGAGCCAGCAGCCCCAGAATTACGTACCATCGCCCTTTGAGTGATAATTCTACAATGCGATCCAACATGAAAATCTCCTTTTAATGCCCATGCCCTGCATGGGAATCCATCCCGCTGGAAACAATTTTAGCTTTCAGTTCAAAAGCGCCTTTAGCCACATAGCTCTCGCCTGGATTCAGACCGGAGATGATTTCAATGTGCGAGGCATTGCTTCTGCCAAGTTTGACGGGCCTGGTCACAAAACCCTTTCCAGAATCGACAAAGACCACTTTTTCGGTTTCTATGCTTTGCACCGCATCTTTAGAGACAAGCACAGGTATCTTCAGTTCGTCGCCGCTGATGACTACTGTTACGAATTCACCCGGTCTCCAGGAACCATCTGAATTGTCCAGAACGGCCCGAGCCGCTGCAGTCCTGGTGCTGCTGTCAATGAATCGGCTCAGGTAATTTATCCTGGAAAAAATGCCGGCTCTGTTCTTGTCTTTTTTTACATCCACATCCATGCCTTCCCTCACCAGAGAAAGATTGTCCAGATAGACATTGAATTTCACAGTCACACTGGAAAGGTCGGCAATTGTAAACGGTTTGGCGCTGTCATCGAGTTTTTCACCCAGAACTATCTGCCTGTCTATGATCACGCCTGAAATCGTGGATTTTAGTTCATACTTTGTCAAAAGAGGGCCGTCATGTTTGTGAACACGGCTGATTTCAAGTTCGCTCAGTCCCATTGCGATCAGATTCTGTTCAGCAAATTTCTTTTCCAGAGTGGCTTCAGCCAGCTTCTGTTTCGCATCCAGGAATTCCTCCGCAGAAGTGATCTTCTTTTTCCAGAGTTCCTGTTCCCGCTCAAAGCAGATTTTTTCGATCTCGATCTTTTCACAGGCCGCAAAGTATCTGGCGCTGGCTTCGGTAAGTTCTCGGCTTTCCATGATTGCCAGCACTTCCCCGGTGATCACGGTCTCTCCAGCTTTTTTTCTGACTTCTGATACTATGCCTGAGACCTTTGGCACGACTAAAGCAAAGTTCTCGCGGTTGAAATCTATCTCTCCGGGAAGAGCAACTTCACTGCTCAGGCTTCCGGAACCTGCCACAGCCATCAAAATACCATTATCAGCCATTTCCTTTTCAGTGAGCTTTATGCCTGCTGCACCACCGGCATGTGCACCAGGAGCTTCCCCGGTATGTGCGTCAGGTGCTTCCCCAGCATGTGCATCTGGCTCTTCCCCGGCATGTGCGGCGGGCGCCTCTCCAGCATGGCTTCCAGCAGTTTCCCCGGCATGAATATCAGGAGCTTCTCCAGCATGTTCGTCATGCACCTCAACTGAAACGGCATCAGACTCTGCGGACTGCAGCGGTAATGAAACAAGAGTGATAATCAAGAATGCTGCGGATATCAAGTTAAACAATTTTCCAGTCATTTTCAGTTCCCTCCTATTTTTTTAAACTCAGGGCAGTCCAAGGCATGGCCGATCAGCCTTTCCAACTCGGCTTTTTCCAGGTGAAATTCCTCGGAAGCTTTGACCAGCTCGAGACGGGACTCAAACAGAGTCCTCTGTGCGTCCAGCATTTCCAGAAAACCGAACTTTCCAAGCCTGTATCCTTCACTGGCCAACTCAAAAGCACTCAAAGATGCAGGAATGATTTCTTCTTTCAGAGTTCTTGTCTGGCTGCTTAAAGTTTTCAGGGAGTTAAATGATGACGCGAAAGCTGATTTTATTTTAAGTTCGGAAAATTTCCGTTCTTTCTCGATCTTTTCAAGATTCAATTCAGCTTCCCTGATGCCTCCGGAATTTCCAGTGAACGGAATTGGCAGCGCGACTGCGCAAAAATAGGCATACTCATCGCTTGCCTTGAAACGGGATAAACCGCCTTTGAAAGTCAGGTCCGGCAAAGCCTGCGACTTCTGCGCTTTCAGAACAGCATGTCCATGACCGCTCACTGCTTCCCATCTGTTAAGATCAGGAAAATCCATAATCCTGGTTTCCAGGTTGGGCAAAGTAAAGTCTGTGACTTCAAGCGCAGTGAACTCTATTTTCTTGGAATCTTCAGTTCCAAGTATTTCATTGATGGAAATAAATGCCCTTTCCAGTCCCCTTTCCGCCTGACCCAGTTCGATCGCGGCTATAGATTTCGAAACATCCGCCTTGGATTTTTCCATCATTGAGTCCTTACCCGCCTCCACTCTCCTGGAAACAGCTTCCCGCGCCTGTTCCGCAAGTTTCAAAGACTCCCTGGACAGCACTACCATTTTTTTTGCCGCACAGACTCGAATGTAAGCAGAGGTGACAGCTTTGATCAGATCAAGTTTTCTGGTTCCGTAATCGTTCTTGAGCAACTCTTTTTCATAATTAGAGACTCTGACTCTGTTCCCCCGTTTCGAGCCGGTTTCTACCTGCCGGCTTAAGGACCATGAGAGAGTGGACACTCCATATCCAGAAAATGATCCGTTTCCTCCAAATTCTTCAGCCTCGAATTCAAGTTCAGGATTCGGGCTCCTGCCGGATTGATGGATTCGCGAATCAGCAACCCTGATCTCAATAGATAAAGCCTGAAGTTCCTGATTGCGGTCAAGTGCTTGTGAAATAACCCATGAAAGGGCTTGATTGTCTGAAGCCCTGACAAAACAGTTCCCATCGTTCGAACAGCGTTCGCCGCAATCTGCAGCCAGAATTGTGGTTGTCAGGAAAAAAAACACGAAAGCTCGAAATGCAGACCTGTTGCGTGCCATACCGGCACCTCCTTTTAGTAAGTTATGGATTTCATTTGCATGCATAAATTTGTTAACAGTATAAAGAGGCAAGAGCGCAGGTTGGTTTTGAGACCATAATTTAGGATGAAGTGAAGTTTATACGGTCTCTTGTTTGTGTTGGAAAAATGAAGGAATCAGATCAACAGGACCGTCGATTTTTTTTGACTGTTGAAATTATGAATCAGAAAATCAGTGTTCCCAAACCTCAAAAAATTTGGAGTTGGAAAAAACTCCTGGCAGATCGACGATTTATACATAGCTTGTCCGTCGCATGAAAGCACCTGTGTCAGATGGATTTTTACATTAGTGTGAAAAAGAAGCTGTAGATCAGTGCAGGCACCGCAGTCTGTCTCCATGTCCGCTCCTCTGGAAAACGGGTTTTCATCCCCTCTGGTACCGACAACTGCTGCGCAACGGCCATTAAGTGAAGTTTCTATTTTCGAGAATCCATCCTCTCCAGTGCAGACAACAAGAGATACTCCTGAACTCAATATCGTAACCAGGGCCATCATCAACAGCCAGCATGACAGAAATGTACGTTTGGAAAGAGTCATGACAAAATTATACCGGTTCTTATCGTTAATGGTCAAAGACTAATTTTACGGATAAAATCCGATCGCAGCATAGGCCACTACATCCGGCATCGGATAGGCTTCGCCTGAATGGGTATAGCAGAGCAGTTCCGCACTGCCGCCCTTGTGTTCCTGCAGGCACAGTAAAACCGTGATCGGCAGTACACCGCAGATGGTCAGGCCTTCTTCAGCTACCAGCTGATAAAATCCTTCGGCATCGCCATCTGTGATTCTGTCGATAGCCGGCATATCCCTTTTCTTCACAATTTCAGGTTTCAGATAATGCGAAAAATCCGATGAAGCCACATATCCGATGTTCAGGTCAGGATGAGCTGTATCGTAATCGAACAGGTCAAGCGCCAGTTTCCTGCAGATTTCAAAGTCATGCTCTCTGATACAGATGGGAAGTATTTTCGGGGTTTTCTCGAATTTTTTCAAGATGAACGGCAGCTGCACTTCCAGAGAATGCTCGAACTTGTGGGCTGCTTTATCGATTTTCCAGCCCTTTTTCTGCATGAATTCTAGCATTTCTGAGCTGACATCCAGATTTCCGAGCAGCGTTTCCCAGGGTTCGTCAGACATGGAAACATCCCCGCCGTAACCGGTATGATTCGGGCCAAGCAGCACCAGTATATCGAATTTCTGCTCCCCGAAAGCCGAAAAAGCCCGTGCTGCTGCAGCACCTGAAAAGACATAACCCGCATGGGGAGTTATGATTCCCCAGGCCGATCCTTCAGTCTCCCGGGCATTCCTGAAAAAATCAGCCACCATCTTATCCAGTTCCTTCGGATTTCCAGGATAAAACTTGCCGGCTACCACTGGTTGTCTCATTTAGATCTCCTCAGCGTGAATCTGAATTCTCTGATCTTATCATCCAGTTCGATCTTCTTATGCAGAAGCAGGGCATAGCCCTGACGGATCAGTTCGAAATCCTGAAAATTCTTCGTGACAGTGAACACAGGTTCTCCCCAGCAATCCATGGCTTCTGAAGAGCTGATCTCCAGGGAAATCCGGGGTCCGTCCAACCGGATCTGAGTGATTTCCGATTCAATCGTCTCTCCCAGTTCATATTCAGGAAAAGAGAGATTCAATTCCAGGCCATACCAGGTCTGGATCAGCGCCCCGCTCAGGTTGCGCAAAGCCACAGTCAGTTCCAGCCCGTTCTTTGACATGCGGTAATCTTTGCGAACAGACAGACTGTGACAGCCTTCTTCAGTAATCACAATGCCGGTGCGCTCCAGCCTGATTCCGCCTGGCTGGGCCTCCAGGATCTTATAGGCACCGGCCAGAAAGTCTCCCTGCTCTCCGTATTTGGCGCGGTCGAACTGGGATTTTACAGTATCTGGAGCCAGGAAATGATCCAGGCAGCAGTGACGCTGATAGGCATCGTAGCAGAGCCTGTCGCTCAGCTTCTCATAAGCCTCGCGATGATAAATCTCGGGTTTCCGGGAAAAGGTGTTGATCAGGTTGTTTTTTTCCTGAATCAGATCCCATTCGTATAGAGAACCTCCGGTTGGCGTGAAATAAAAATTCTGCTCCCCGTCGGAACAGAAAACTTCATTCTGCCCGTCCTGATCCAGGTCAGCGACCTGCAGGATGGGATATTTCAAATCTCTGCAGGCAGCCTGGGCTGCGATCAGCCGTTCGTAAACTGCCTCGCGCAGGACAGGCAGGTAGATCCCGCCGAACAGGCCGTGCCAGTAAACACAGTTGCATTGCGCGGCATAGATAAGTTCCAGCGCGGTTTCATTATCGGCGAATCCGCGCATTTGCAGCATTTTCTTATGCATCAGGTTGGATTCAGGATACTTGACCAGGAAATTCTTGAAATAACCTTTCTGCAGGATTTTTTTCAGTTTTTCGTCTGTCAGCGACTCCTGGTAAAATTCGTAATTCCAGCGGTCTGCGACAGACAGCGCCCAGATGTTCATGGAATCATAACCTGATGGCTGGAGATAGACTCTGCCTGTAGGCGGGTTTTCATTAATCTGATCTTCAAGAAAAACCGTCTCGATCTTGTGCTTCACGAGCTGGGAAAAAAAGTCGTCCAGCCAGCCGTTTTTATAAACCAGTTCGAAGCATCCCGGCCAGGCCCCGAATTTCTCGCCGTCATCCGCGATGATCTGCAGTGGATTCACCGCTGCGGTCTTCCGGATTTCCTCGATCACCTGCGGAACTTTCTGCCAGGGAGTGGCATAACGCATTTTTCTGCTGATCGGGAAGAGGTTTAGGGGTTTCCCGAAATAGTCAGTGACATAATAGCCTGCCGGATTCTCGATGCCTGCCACCTCGAAATGCTCTTCGTCGAGCAGGGTGTACAGGATGCCAGTGGCAGCGAGTTCAGGGATGATCGAGTCTTCCCAGATGCGTTCCGCAAGCCAGATGCCTGTGGTTTTTTCGCCAAACTGGTCAGCCAGCGCCTTTTTCATTTTGTTGATCTGCCCGATCCGGTCTTCAGGCGGAATCAGGGCCAGGATCGGCTCGAAATAGCCGCCAGCCAGAAATCTGATCTGGCCGCGTTTTTTAAGCATACGCAACAGATCCAGATATTCAGGATGTTTATCAATCAGGAAATCCAAGAGAGGCCCTGAAAAATGGAAGGTACAAAGGATGTCGGGATGATCCTGCAGCACACGCACAAAAGGCAGATAAGAGGTGTTGAAATTCTCCTCGAAAACCTCGGGGAAATTACCAACAGGCTGATGGTTGTGGATCACGATTGCGATTTTAACTGGATTCTCGGTATTCACGCAGAAATTCTAACGGAAATCAGGGCGGTAGGCAAATTGAATTGGATTTTCATGGATGTATTTCCTGATGCGGTCAAATTCGCAGACACGGATTACACGTTCATGATAATTTTTCTGCCAGACGGGCTGGCCTGGTATGTTACGGATTTCATTGATGCATTTTGTCACCGCGGATTTGTATGATCGAATGATTGCGGACAATGATCCAGGTTTTACGAAAAAAAATCGATCGTGTTTCGTGTTCGTAGGGGTACCCGTATTCGTAGGGGCGCAGCATGCTGCGCCCCTACGAATATTTGCATCCCGACCAATTTCGTGATTTTCAAACGATCCCTCATCACCAACGATAATAATCATATGGACATGATCTGGCATTACAACAAATGCATCCATTCGGACATTGCGGAAATGACATGGAATTTCATTCAGGCAAACCTGTGCAATTTCCCCGGATTCGTTTAAAATAATTTCCCTGTCTCTGACGTTTCCAAACACCCATTCCCTGTTGTATGTGCAGATTGTCACAAAATACCCGCCTGACGATGCATAATCAAAATCACGCAGCCTGATCGACTGTCTGTGATGTTGAATACCGTTGAATTGCATGAACGGTTTTAAACATTTTCCATGCCACATTGTAACATGCCGCAATTATAAGGGTTTTGGCAATTCTAACTGGAACCAGGTCAAATTTATTTATCAAAATGAAACATGCTGGTATCAAAAAGAGACATTAATCTCGTTTGGAAACGATTTCATTCTCATTCAAAACCGAATAAATATCTCCAGTATCCGATTCTGCCATGCGGAAAATATTCATCAATCGTGTTGTGGAAGGAGCAGCAGGAGATGTAGTCTTCGTTCTGTGTTTTATTAACCTCGTAAACACCGCCATCCGGGCAGACAGGCAATCTGTTATCCTGATTTTGCTTATACAATTCATCCATCTTGATCCCGCTGCTCTTCCACTGAGGATTTCCCATTCTGTATATCTCCATGGCAGTTTCAATGACTCTCAGATTTGCCAGGCAAGCATAGGTATGCCGCAAATTCTCGCTTTCCTTCCCGAAAATCCAGGAATCAATGCCTCTAACATCGTGCCTGTATTTTTCGTATGAAATCTCTAAATATGCCAGTGAAAAAATCACCAATATCAAAAAAATCGTTAATTGTCTTCGCATCACTTTAATTATTTCAAAATCCCCCTCTTTTTGCAAAAAACGGTTCAATAGCATAGATTGATTGCCATGGAAGCCCCTTCGCTGCTTAATCATATTGCTTCCTCAGGGCGGGCTCTGAAAAACCGGAATTACCGGCTTTTCTTCATCGGGCAGCTCATCTCCCAGATCGGCTCCTGGATGCAGAGCATCGGCCTCTCCTGGCTGGTTTACCGCCTGACGCACGACGCCTTCCTGCTCGGCACTGTAGCCTTCATCGGCGACCTGCCCATGTTCATACTGGCCACCACCGCCGGTGTGCTGGCAGACAGATTCAACAAGCAGAAAATGATCATCGTGCTGCAGACTTTGTTCATGATCCAGGCTTTTGTTCTGGCTTATCTCACCATCTCCGGCCTGATCACAGTGCCTCAGATCATGGTGCTCTCCCTTTTTTCCGGCCTGATCGCGGCTTTTGAGACACCCACCCGCCAGTCTTTCATCGTGGAAATGCTCGACGACCGCGACATGCTGAGCAACGCACTCGCCCTCAATTCAGTGCTGTTCAACACTTCCCGCCTGGTAGGCCCGGCCATCGCCGGCCTCGTGATCCTGCTGGTCGGCGAAGGAAGCTGTTTTTTACTGAATGCGCTCTCTTTCATGGCAGTGATTATGGCACTCTTCTTGATCCGCGTGTCGTATCAGGAAAAATTGCCGATAAAATGCTTTAAATCCGATTTCAGCGAGGGCCTCCGCTACATCACACATTCCATGCCTGTCAAGCATCTTTTGATCCTTTTAATCTGCGTCAACCTGGTGGGCATGAGTTACCGCACATTGCTGCCGATCTTCGTGAAAACAGTATTGCACATGGAAGCCGACGTCTTTGGATTCCTGATGTCAGCGATGGGCATAGGCGCTCTGTTTTCCGCGACCTATATGGCCTCCCGCAAATCCACTAAAAACCTGGAATCTCTGATCCCGAAGGCCTCTTTCCTGATCGGGATCGGGCTGCTGACGCTTTCGCAGACTAATTTCTACCACCTGGCACTGCTCAATATGGTGCTGATCGGTTGTGCGCTCGTGATGCAGGGCATTTCCAGCAACACCCTGATCCAGAGCATTGTCCCAGATCAGATGCGCGGCAGGATCGTGAGCTTTTACGTGATGTGTTCCATGGGCATCATGCCTTTCGGGAATTTTCTGGCAGGCCTCATGGTGGACAGGATCGGCATTCAAAACACTCTGATCTTCGACGGTGCGGTCTGTGTACTTTCCGCGCTTCTTTACATGAGCAGACTCCCTCGTATCAGGTTGGAACTGGCTAAGAATACGAACCAAGGCATTCAGCTTTAAATGAACAAGGCTGTCCGACTTTTGGGACAGCCCCGTTCTGTTTGAATTCCTGTTTTTATCTCAGTTGGAACTTGGCAGCACTGGTGTTTCGTCTGTATCCGGTGGAGGCGGGATATCCGGAGGACTCGGAGGAGTCGGGGGAGTCGGAGGAACCGGAACATCAGGATTCACTGGAACTTCGTCTGTATCCGGCTGGGGTGGAACATCCGGAGTCACCGGAATTTCATTGGTGTCAGGCTGAGGAATCACATCCGGGGGGGACGGCGGAGTCGGGGGATTGGGCGGATTCGGGAACGGGAAGTCAGGAGGAGCGGGCACTGAGAATGCGGTGACTTCCACATTCACAATCAGCTTGTCTTCCTCAACATCGGGCCAGACCATCCTGGCCTGGGCTATTGCCACGGCCTTGACCGCGTCTGCCATGGCATTGGCAGCAGCCAGAGCTTCTTCAGTGGTCTTGAAAGGATACTGGGTCATTTGAAAGACAACTATGGCTTCTTCGGTACTGTCCGGTTGACTGACTGTGGCTTTGACCAGGCCGTGAGTCGCGAGAATCGGATTCTGGTTGGGAACTACGGGTATCGGCATGGGCTGGAGATCGGTCTGGGAACAGAGCTTGGCGTAAATTTTTTCTGTAATGTTCAACTGATCTTCGGTCAGGTTCGGCCATCTGCAATTTGCCATGCCCTTGGCCCCTTCCATCACCGGCTCTTCGTACATGGCTTTGGCATAATCAATTGCTTCCTGCGAACTTTCGAAATACACATAAGTCTGGCCCCCATTGATTACAGCTTCCACGGAGTCACCTGCATCCTTTGGCAGGATCTTCACACACACCACTCCGAAATACAGGTCTCCCTGCGGAGCGATGAAAGTGGCTGCTTCGAGTGCACCGCACAGCACCAGAATGATCACGATCGTCAGTTTTGTAGTCCTTTTCATGTTTCCCCCTCATGCACTGTTTTTTTCTAATTCCAATTATCCGCTGCAGGTCGTTGTACTCAAGTTACAATTTGCTGCAGTGGGGATTAAGAGGTACGAGGTTCGAGGTTCGAGGTACGGCGTGCGGAGCGTTCTTCCTATCCTTCCTCGTCTCACGAACCCCGGACCCCGAACCTAAAATGCTTTTGCCTGTTTACCTTTTCACCTGTTTTCCAGTAAACTTAGTTAACCACTATTTCTGAATGTTAGAAGGTGTATTATGCAGAAGCTTATTATCGTTACCGGCGGCGCAGGATTCATTGGCTCTGCCCTGGTCTGGGCTCTCAACAATCTCGGTATCGACAACATTCTGATCGTCGATCACCTGGGAAACTCTGAAAAATTCAGAAACCTGGTCCCGCTGAAATACATCGATTATCTGGAAAAAGATGACTTCATCGCAGAACTGGAAAAAGAAAGCCTCAGCAGAAAAATCGACACCATTCTCCATCTGGGAGCCTGCAGTTCGACCACTGAAACCGATTCCAGCTATCTGATCAGAAACAATTTTGAGTACAGCAAGAAACTCTGCTCCTTTGCGCTCTCTCACGACGTACGTTTCGTCTATGCTTCAAGCGGCGCGACATATGGTGACGGGACCCTGGGATTTTCGGACGACGAGACAGGTATGCAGGCCTTGCGCCCTCTGAACATGTATGGATATTCCAAACAGATGTTCGACCTCTGGGCGCAGCAGACCGGAGCCCTCAAAAAAATCGCGGGCCTCAAGTATTTCAATGTCTTCGGCCCGAACGAATATCACAAGGAGGATATGCGCAGCGTAGTGCATAAGGCATATGAACAGATCGTGCAAACCGGAAAAGTCCGTCTTTTCAAGTCCTACAGCCCGAACTATGGCGACGGCCTGCAAAAACGGGATTTTGTCTATGTGAAAGACGCTCTCAAAGCCACGCTCTTCTTCTACCACAACCGGAATGTCAACGGCATCTACAACATCGGAACCGGTGTGGCACAGACCTGGAAAGCTCTTGTTGACGCCATTTTTTCGGCTCTGAATCGCAAGAGCTGCATAGAATTCATCGAAATGCCCGAACAGCTTAAACCCAAGTATCAGTATTACACCTGCGCCTCTGTGTCCAAGCTGCGCCTTTCCGGATTCATGGAAGAATTCACTCCGTTGGAGGAGTCAGTAACAGACTATGTGTGTAATTATCTGGTGCCCGGGAAGCATCTGGAACCTGAAAAATGAAGTGAAAAGTGACTGGTGATTAGTGACGGTTAGGAAAACCTGGCACTCTATTCACTAATCACTATTCACCAATCACCTGCTTTCAGCCATCTCAGCATCTCTTCAGTCGCTTTCTCAAGTTCAGCCAGTGTTCCATTGTTGTCAATGTAATAATCAGCCCTTTTTTCGTATTCTCTCATCATTTCCTGCTGCTTCAGCACATTTTCTGCAAAATCTCTGCCGTTGCGTTCAATCAAGCGGGCTTCCAACAGTTTCTGATCAGCCCTGACAAAAACTGTCTGAGCACAGATTTTGTCAAAGCCACCCTGATACAGGATTGCAGCTTCCAAAAAGGCTGTTGTCAGCTCTCCCTGAATCAGTTTCAAAAGTTCAGTGATTCTGGTGATCATCCAGGGCCAGGTGATTTGATTAAGAAGGGAAAGCCTTTTCGAACTTGAAAAGACGATCCTGCCGAGTTTTTTCCGGTCTATTTCTCCAGCAGACAGGATTTCAGTCCCGAATTCAGCTGTCAGGACATTCCTGATTCTCTCATTCCGCAGAGCCTGATGTCCTATGTTATCAAGATTGAAGATGAGAAAGCCTTTCTTCCGTAAAATTTCCGAGATACTGCTTTTTCCTGAGCAGGCCTGGCCTGTGAGGCCGATAAGACGAAAGTAATGTTTTGTCATTGCTTTGAAGCTGTTTGCTTAGAATTTGCAGGCAGTATAGTTCCCATATGAAAACTTTCGAGGATCGAGGTTCGAGGCACGAGGTGCGGGGTACAGGCATCAGAAGTTTTTCCTTCTGTACCCCCGAGCCCAGGACCCCGAACCCCGGACCACTTCGTTGATGTTAATGAGTGTTTAACATACATATGTTATTTAAGCTTAAAGCACTCCAGTTCCTTCTGCAATTCATGCTTTTTATCTGATTCCGGAAGTTCGGCTGTCAGATCCTTTAACCTCTGAAGTTTTGAGCGCAGAAAATCAAAGTAACTGTTTAATGAATCCGCAAGTTCGAACAGGAGATCAGTCCTGCGCAGCGTGATTTTTTCGGTCATATCACCAGTCAGATACTTTGAAATCCTGCGGCCGAATTTATAAATCGGTCCGGCGATCCGGTGGGAGATCAGGATACCCATCACGAACAGGATCAGGATGTCGATTACAAAAAGAAGCAGCAGGCGTCCCTTGAATGTTGCGATCGCGGAGTCGATGATGGAATTCAAACCTGCTGCCTCAGGCTCTGAAAGAACGAATTCCTTGAAAAAAATTGCGAAATAAGTGAAATTGGAAAATGTGATCACTGCAATGATCAACACCATTACCAGGAAGGAAAAAACCAGGTTGAGCTGGGTTTCGCGGTCAATGAAATAGCGGCTTCTAAACGCCATCCTGCCCCCTCAATGGAATCGAATCAACTCCGAACTTTCTCAAACAGTTCCTTGTATTTCTGAGCAGAGCTATTCCAGGAAAAATCAGCTTCCATAGCATTGTTCACCAGTTTTTTCCAGAGTTTGGGAGCACGGTAGGTTTCGCAGACCCGCTTGATGGCTCTGATCATGGAAAGCGGGTTATACTCTTCAAACACGAATCCATTTCCAGATCCGTCAGCAGGGTCAAAATCAATGATCGTGTCGGACAATCCACCGGTCTTCCGCACAACCGGAATCGTACCGTAGCGCAAAGCATACAACTGGTTCAACCCGCATGGCTCGACTTTCGATGGCATCAGGAAAATGTCAGCTCCGGCCTGGATCTGATGGGCGATTTTTTCATTGAATTCGATTCTTACTCCTAGTTTGTCAGGGTGTTTCGCCGCAGCAGCAGCCAGAAATTCCTCATATTCCGGCTTCCCCTTTCCCAGAATCACAAGCTTCACTTGCTGCCCCATGATCTCAGACAGTGCGTTATGAAGGAGATCTATCCCCTTCTGTTCGTCCAGACGGCTGACAATTCCGATCAGAGGACGGTCGTCAATCGGCAGGCCGAACATTTCCAGGAGGCTGAGTTTGTTTTTGGCTTTCCCGGCTGCAGATTTCCCTGAATTATATGTTTTCTGGATCAACTTATCGTTTTCAGGATTCCATGTCTCATAATCGATTCCATTAACGATTCCAACCAGATCATTGCTCCTCTCTGCAAGCAAACCTTCCAAACCGCAGCCCATTTCCTGGGTTTGAATTTCTCTGGCATAGGTGGGAGAGACAGTTGTAATCTGATCTGCAAAGACAATGCCTGCTTTCAACAGATTAATTTTACCATAGAATTCAATTTTCTCAGGGGTGAAATAATCCCATCCCAGGCCGGTCAACGGCATGTCCAGATGCCAGAAAATCCCCTGATAGGCTAAATTATGAATCGAAAACACTGTCTTTATCCCGTGGTAAAAAACATCGTCACTGTAAAGCGGAGATTTGAGATAGGCTGGGATCAGACCAGTCTGCCAGTCGTTGGCGAAAATGATGTCAGGTTTGAACTGGATAATCTTCATCACTTCCAGCACTGCCCTGGAAAAGAAGATAAAACGGGAGGCATTGTCATCATAATCGCGTCCCTTGACCTGGTATAATTCGTCGCGGAAGAAGAACCGGTCGTTCTTGATAAAGTAGACTGAGGCCTGAGTCTTGGGTATTTTGGCTTCTTCAACTTCCCCGAGATAGACATTGCCCGCAAGATTCACTGAGAATTCCCCGACTTTGCTGGTATTAGGCCGCATGTTATAAACACTTTTATATTTCGGGATGATCAGCCGGCAATCCACTCCAAGTTTAGACAGGGCCGCAGGAAGCGAACCTGCAACATCGGCCAGGCCGCCGGTTTTGGCAAAAGGTGAAGCTTCGGATGCAGCCAGCAGAACCTTCAATTCTTTCATCATTTTCCTCCAGGATTTATAAAATTTCAATTGATTCCACGGAATGGAACAGGAATAGTCTAATGAATTTCAAACGAATTGGCAAATGATCGAAAGAAGGTTACCCCAAAAAATGTAGGGATGCAGCATGCTGCATCCCTACAACAAATCGATTTTATCAAATTCTAGAAACAAACATCCAGGCTCAGTCTTAGGATGCTGACATCATCGACCAGGTAAAAATTCTTGCCGTCAGTACCTGTGGATCCGTTCACATTGCCGAATCCATCGCCGCAAAAGCCATGCACACCTGCAAATGGATTCGTGCTGCCTGAAGCAACCTGGGTTCCGGCAACGGATGCTGTTTCATTCCGGTTCACGCTGATCTTCCTGTAGGTCAGGCTTAAAGTCGTGTTTTCCTTGTACTGATAAAGATAGCGGCCGGTGTAAACTTTCCTGCTGTCAGGTTCTGACAGTGCAGCGTAAACATTGTTGTCGTCGATCTTTTCGAAACGACCGAGCAGAGTGCTCTTTTCGGAAACCTTGAATGAAAGTTCAGTCATCAGGTCATCGAAGTTCATGCGGTAACCGGCAGGATCGAACAGAATGTCATCATCAAAATCAAGGCAGGTGTTGTAACCCCAGAGCGTGCCCTGATTGGAGTCCATCGGGCGATGGAACCATTCGCCGAACTTGTCGTACTGCAGTGTGAGCGATGTTTTCTTGTCAGCGTCCCATTTCAGGCCCAGCAGGTAACCCGGGTCCCCGCTCTCAGTAGAACCGTTGCCGTCAATGTCAACGTCCTCGTCCCATCTCAGCCTGGAATACTCTCCGAACAGTTCCAGCGACTCCGCAGGTTTTCCGGACAGGGAAAGGCCGCACCAGTTTTTCCTGTGCACATGTTTCCAGGGGACTGTGGCATCGCAGAAACCAGCCCCGGTTCCTGAGAGAGGATCGCGCTGATTGACTAAGTAAAGTTCAGCCTGCACATCATTCAGGTTGAAATACCAGTCAGTGTATATTAGATCGATACCTGCATTATCGTTGCTGACCCCGAGCGAACCGGTGTCTGCAGAGTCGCTCTTGACGCCCGCGACCGTGACTGTGGTATCATGCTCGGAAATTTTCTTTTCAGCCAGGATTCCGTCGCCCATGCCTTTAATGAGCAAGCCCTGGCCGATCGTGAAATGCTGGCGTCCGAATTTCATGTCATCAGCCCAGCCGAAGAAATCCTTCACACCTACATATGAATAATATGTCCTTAAGTCACTGTCCTGATTGAAGTTCAGGCCTGCGCCGGTAAGTCGGCCGCTTGTCCAGTCTCCTCCGCTCGTGTTCCAGTAGCCGAATTTCTCGAAATGAGAGGCAAGGTAGACGTCAGGGGTGATGTCCATGTCCATGATCAGACAGAGTTCACTGAATGTGTAAGCCAGGTTCATGTCGCTTCCCACTGAGGATTCACCATAATCAAGATTCTCATTCCAGGTAAAGATGTTCCCGCTGATGTTCAGGTTGCCGAATCCGGCATTTCCCGCTTTCAGGGTAGTCAGGTCGTCTTTGAGCACTGTCATGTCATCCTTGACTGTTTTCATGTCGTTTTCCAGGCTGCTTGCCTTGACTCCCAGCAGGGAAAGTTCGTCTGCAAATTCCACAGTCAATTTTTTGATGCTGGAGAGATCGGCTTTGCCAAGCTTCGCTTTCAGACCAGGCGTAGTGTGGAGATTTTCAACCAGTCTGGCGATCACAACAGCCAGGTCATATCTGGTGACAGTTTTTCCGCCCTGGAAAGTGCCATTGGGAAAACCTGTGATAATTCCACGTTCAGACAATTCACTCACTGCTTGGACTGCCCAGTGATTCTTGGGGATGTCGGTAAAAGGAGTTGCATTGGCTAAAAAGGCGATCAGCAGGATGAAAGAGATCAGTACGCGTTTCATGGGCATTGCCTCCAAGAAGTTTATAAGTCCATATCTGTATAAAAACCTAAGACGGTTTTTATACAGATATGGATAAGTTAAAGTAAAGGAGGGGAAATTTCAATTATACAGGATCATATTCGTAGGGGCACCCCTCGCGGGTGCCCGAACTATCATGCAAATCACCGATGAAGAATACATATTTTCACAATCCCTTTAGAATGGGCAACGGCAAGCGTTGCCCCTACGTTCTTAACTTTCAATAAAAAAAGAGAGCCTTGCGGCTCTCTTTTTTATTAACTCGTTAGATATGAATTAGAAATTCACATCAAGCTGCAGTCTCAGTTCCTTCACGTCGTCGATGTTGATGTTGACTGCATTGACATCGGTCTGTGCAAGACCTGAAGTGTTGCCGTAGCTGTCGCAGTTTGTGCCATGGACACGTGGGAAGTATGCCGGATAGTGCTGTCCTGCGGGATATCCACCAGCAACTGCAAGAGCTGTAGTATTCTCTTCGGCGTTGATGGTTCTGTAGGTCAGTCTCAGCGCTGTATTCGGCTTATACTGATACTTGTAAATACCGGTCAGGACGATCCTCTTGTCTTCCGGCTGGTTGACAGCGTATGTCCTGTTGTCGGCAATGCCTTCGTAGCGGGCGGTCACTGTGGACTTTTCGCTCAGGTTGTGGCTGACTTCAGCCATCGTGTCATTGAAGCCCTGCAGATAGCCCATCTGGCTGAACAGGAAGGTCTCATCTGGATCCAGGTATGTGTCTGTATCATACACTGCACCAGCGGTGACGCCATTCCAGGTCAGAGGGCGGAAGAACCATTCTTCAAACTTTGTGTACTGCAGTTTGAAAGCTGTCTTCTTGTTGACGTCCCAGTTCAGTCCGGCCAGATAGCCAGGGTCGCCGTCTTCGCAGACGCCGTCGCCGTTGACATCAACTGATTCGTCCCAGGTCAGCCAGGAATATTCGCCGTACAGGGTCAGTTCCGGTACCGGGTTTCCGGACAGGCCAATGCCGGTCCAGCTGTAGTTCTTTACATGCCTCCAGAGGCCGCCGGCTGTGCAATCTTCGAGGTTGCAGGCGTTCTGGGCAAGAGCGGCCGGGGCAACGGCAGCAGCCTGGGAGCCCGGATCTCTCTGATGGACGTAATACAGTTCGGCCATCACATCTTTCAGATCAAATGTCCAGTCTGTATACAGCAGATCCAGACCGGAGTTGTCATTGGTGGTAGCGGGTGAGGTCAGGCCATTGTCAAAGTCGTTCATCTTGAGTCCGCCGACGCGGGCAATGATGTTCCTCTTGTGATCAACAGCTTTCATGCCAGTGATGCCGTCGACAACGCCCTTCATCAGAAGGTCATGGCCGAGTGCCACTCTCTGGCGGCCGAATCTCATCTGATCAGCCCAGCCGAAGAAATCCTTGATCTGGATGTAGGCAAGAGCGGTTCTCAGGTCAGTGTCCTGCTGAGTTCTGAAAGCTGTGCCCATCGCTGCATTCAGGGATGACCAGTCGCCGGCGCTGCTGTTCCAGAAGGAGAATTTCTCAAGGCGCAGAACAGAGGTGATATCCGGGTCAATCATCATGTCGAAGTTCAGGCCGAGCTTGTCCATGAAATGATTGTCGTTCAGGATGTTCTGGATCTTTGTCTCGCTCCAGCTATAGTCCTCGAATCTGATCAGGTTGTCGCCTGTGATCTTGATCTTGCCGCCCTGTCCGCCAGTGGATTTCAGGGTTTTCACATCTTCCTTGATCACGGCAAGGTCGTCTTTCACTGCGCTCATTTCATCTTCCAGAGCCGTGACTTTCACGCCCAGGAGAGAAAGTTCGTCAGCAAATTCCACCACGAGCTTCTGAACGCTGTCCAGGTCGCCTTTGCTCATCTTGGCTTTGATACCGGGAGTAGTGTTCAGTTTCTCAAGCAGTCTGGCGATGATCACTGCCATATCATAGCGGGTGACAGCTTTGTTGCCCTTGAAGGTTCCATCCGGATAACCGGTGATGATGCCCTTCGCGGAAAGCTGAGTCACTGCATCGTATGCCCAGTGATTGAACTTCACATCAGAGAACGGGTTTGCGAAAGCAGCAACTGTGAATGCGCATAACACGATAATCATAATTGTCTTCATAGGATTTAATTATCCCCCTTATAGATTGTGTGCGCTTTTTTGGTCTTTTTTCAGGGGATTCTTATCAGAGTATCCAATGTTTCCTCTCATATCTCTTCCCCGTAATCCAGGCCTTATTTTGCGCAGCCAGCTTTCCATCTTCCAAGGTGCGGGATAATATTCACACCTCCTTTCTAGCACCAAAGCGATGTCTGAAAGCTTGGCGATAACCATATTACATGATTCGAATTCAGAGTCAATATAGGAAACACGAATACCGGATAACCGAAAGAAGATTCGAAGTCAAAGGTTCGGGGTTCGAGGCTCGTGGTTCGGGATTCAGAGTCCGGGTTGTACCTCGAACCTCGTACCTCGTACCCCGTGCCTCGTACCCCGTGCCTCGAACCTCGTACCTCGTGCCTTTGACCTTTACCCCTTTACCTTCAGCAGATTTAGCTTTTCTTTCACTGCAGCTATTTCCATTTTCAGGTCCTGCGCCAGAAATTCGAAATCCTTTTCAGCCAGTTTGTGATCCGGAAAATTTTTCGTGACATTCTTTAAATATGAATATTTCAATTCATCCATGGAGTATTCAGTAGCTTCAATCTGGTTGATATTTTCCGGGATCACAATCTCAATACCCGGTTTGTTTTCAATGGGGTTACCCCGTCTGACAGTGACTCCATTTTCCCTGGCAAAAGTCAACTGCGCAAAAGGATGCTTGCCGGCTCCGGTATACTCCGTCTCCTGAACTGCGATAATTTTATCCTGCGGGAGTTTTCTGGCCAGAGAAATGGCAGCAGTGAGGGAAGTGTTTCCCGCTGGGCCGCGTTCCAATCCTTCCAGCAGAGCCAGCAGCTGCGTTGTATAGAACACCTCTCCCTGCGTCACCAGATAATAACCATCCAGGTAACGGAGAGGTCTGGCCGCGTTCCTGGGTACATCCACCCGGTCCGGCCAGGTGGCGAAAGGGATGCCGAATCCGGTGTGTCCTGTGGTAAATGACTTGCGGTTGAAATCCCTGTCAGAGGCCATGTGCAGTCCGCTCAGATCTACACTGACACCCAGGACCTTGGTCTTGTCTGCTCCGGCCTTCTGCAAACCTCGCGCGGTCCCTGTCACATTCCCTCCTCCGGCATGGGTCACCATCACGCAATCCGGGTCTTGTCCGGCAATTTTTCTGACCTGTTCAGCCAGTTCAAAGCCTAGCGTTTCCACTCCGGCAATCCCGAACGGAGTATAGAGCGAAGCATTGAAAAATCCCGTATCTTCCAAGGTCATCAGCAGATAGTAAAACAGTTCGGGTCCAACCGACATCTGCAGGACTTCCGCTCCATAAGCCTCGCACTTCCTGGCTTTTTCCAGAATCTCGGGCTGCCCTGTTTTTCTGCTGTCGTAAACCTCCTGCACTATGATGCACTTGAGCCCTCTCTGCGCCGCCTGTGAGGCTACCGCAGCCCCATAATTTCCACTGGTAGCGGCGATCACCCCTTGATACCCCTTTTTCTGCGCTTCAAAGATCGAGACCGAAGCCCGACGGTCCTTGAAACTGCCTGAAGCATTAGCTGCCTCGTCCTTCAAAAAAATCCTGGCACCATATCCTTTATTACTGTTCCGGCGGACCATAGAGGTCAGATTTTTGAGCTCAAACAGCGGAGTATCAGCAACCTTGGTTTCTCTCTGGATTCTAAAAATCTCATCCAGGGGGTATCCTGCTTTTTCCATCATTTTCTCGTAATCAAAGGCTACCGGGGAAATTGTGAATTCGTTATAATCGATTCCCATGGATTTACGCATGATTTCGGATTTGCGGCTTAAGACTGCGGAATAGTTATTATCCATAAGTCCTCCAAATCGGGTTCGGGGTTCGTGGTTCGCGGCTCGGGGCTCGGGGCTCGGGGTTTAAGATTCAGAGTTAACACCTCGTACCCAGGACCTCGCACCTCGTACCTTAGTTAGGCTCATTATGCAATTCCCTGCTGATTTCCATGAGTTCCAGTACAGGCTTGCCGTAATTGTGTGTATAAGCAGGGTTTTCTGCCACCAACCTGCCCCTGATTGTGCGCCCGATCAGGGTCTTTATCTCGACTTCATCTCCGATTTTCGCGTCCATCTTCAGAAATCCGTTCACCCACATCATGTACGGGACTTTTTTCGTGTCTTCTGGAATGTTTGCCGCCCGTTCTCCTGGCTTGAGAATCATTTTTTCAATCTGGACAAAGGTACCTTTTTTGACCATAAAACAGCTCCTGCAAGTTTCAGTCATTTTATAAGGATTATTCTTTACGGTCAATTTAGGAAGTGAATAGTGAATGGAGCAGAGGGATTCAATTTCTGATCACTAATCACCATTCACCACCTGTCGGCCGTTCACTTCCCTCATTGATTGCCCTTTCGGCTTTTAGTTGGTACTATTCTATCATGAAAAAAGACACTCTGGACCCTGCAAAACGGAAAGAATATCTGAAAATGTTCTTCGATTACCTGCATTATGAACGGAATTATTCCCCTCATACAATCCGCGGATATCTGAAAGATGTAGAGATGTTCCTGGATTTTCTTGAATCAGAACAGGATTTCAAAGTCGATCTGCTGATCCTGCGGGGTTTCCTGGCCAGAATGCAGAAAAAAGGGCTTTCCAGGCGTTCGGTGTTCAGAAGAATTTCCGCGCTCAAAACCTTTTTCCGTCTCCTCAAACGCAAAGACCTGTTCGACGAAGAATCTGTATTTCTGATCACCACTCCCAAACTGGAGAAAAAACTTCCTCAATTCCTCTACCAGGATGAGGTTACTCAACTGCTGGATTTTGAAGGATTGTCCCCAAGGGACCGGGCGCTGCTGGAAACAATTTATGCTTCCGGACTGCGGGTGAGCGAAAGTGTTGGCCTGAACACAAAAGATATCGATTTCAAGGAAGGGCTGATCCGGGTAATGGGTAAAGGCCGCAGAGAAAGAATCATTCCGATCGGAAGCAAGGCACTTTCAGCCATCAGGGACTATCACGCAGTTCGAAATCCGGTCCTTGACAAGGGCGCGGTTTTCCTGAATCAGCGCGGCCGGCGCCTCACAGACCGCTCAGTTCGCAGAATCCTGGACAAGGCTATCCACGAACTGGCCATGAATAAAAAAATCTGCCCGCACTCCCTTCGTCATTCATTTGCAACCCATCTGCTGGAATGCGGAGCAGATCTGAGAACCGTGCAGGAACTGCTGGGGCATGTCAGCATCGGGACCACACAGATTTATACTCATATCAATGGAGACAGATTGAAGGAAGTGTATAATAAAGCACATCCGAGGGCATAATAAAGGTTCGGGGTACAAGGTTCGAGGTACGAGGCAGAAGGAGAAAGAAAAGGATTTAGGCACGGCTGCAATCTGTTCTGTGTCTGTAACCCCGGACCACGAACCCCGCGCCTCGAGCCTGTTAACTGGAGGACTCAATGTTTAAAGGAACAACCGTGATCGCACTGAAAAAAGACGGCCACATCGTGATGGCAGGCGACGGCCAGGTCACGTTCGGCGATTCCATCATCAAAGGCAAGGCGAAGAAAATCCGCAGGATTTTCAACGACAAGGTATTGCTGGGATTTGCGGGCTCTACAGCCGACGCTTTCACACTTTTCGAACGGTTCGAGGCCAAACTGGAGGCATTCAGCGGCAACCTGAAGCGGGCGGCTGTGGAACTGGCCAAGGACTGGCGGACAGATAAAATCTTGCGCCACCTGGAAGCCATGCTGCTGGTGGCTGACCTGGAAAATTTCTTTCTGATTACAGGTTCCGGGGATGTGCTTGAACCTGACGAGCAGGTGATCGCAATCGGCTCAGGCGGAAATTACGCGCGATCTGCCGCTCTGGCATTGCTGGATCATTCGAATCTTTCAGCCAGGGAAATAGCCCAGGAATCGATGAAAATCGCCGCCAGAATCTGCATTTATACGAATACGGAAATCTATCTTGAGGAACTTTCATAATTAATACGGGCAAACGGCCGTTTGCCCCTACATTCCAGAGGTACTCATGGAAAACTTGACACCTAAACAGATTGTCGCTGCTCTTGACCGCTACATCATTGGCCAGGACCAGGCCAAGGTCGCAGTGGCCATCGCCCTGCGCAACCGCCATCGCCGCCGCCTTGTCTCAGATGAAAAAATGCGCGAGGAAATATTTCCCAAAAACATTATCATGATCGGTCCCACCGGGGTAGGCAAAACCGAGATAGCCAGAAGAATCTCTGATCTCTCTGATGCTCCCTTCATTAAGGTCGAAGCCACCAAATTCACAGAAGTCGGTTATGTTGGCCGCGATGTCGATTCAATGGTGCGCGACCTGGCTGACATGGCTGTCAGCCGCCTGAAAAAGCGACGACTGGCCGAAGTGGAAGATGAAGCCAGAAAGGCTGCAGTGGAACGGATGATCGACTACCTGCTGCCGCGGAAGCGGGACTTCAATCCGCTTAAATCGATACTTTCAGGTATCTCCCAGAATCGCGAGGAAGGGAATGGTACCGAAGAAGAGGAAAGCCACCAGAAGACCCGGGAAAAGCTCAGAGCCATGATCGCGGAGGGCAAACTGGCAGAACGGGAAGTGGAGATCGACATCCAGGCTTCCCCGATGCAGATGGTGGAAATTTTTTCCAATGCAGGGATGGAGGAATTCGGCATCAATTTCCAGAATATGATGGGCAACATGTTTCCCAGACAGAACAGAAAAAAGAAAGTCAAACTCAAAGAAGGTCTGGAAATCTTAAAAAACGAGGAGGCGCAAAAACTGGTCGATCTGGATGCTCTGGTAGCTGAAGCTATGGAAATGGTAGAGAATAACGGCATCATCTTCATCGACGAAATCGACAAGATCATCTCCCACGGTGAAGGCCACGGTCCGAATGTATCCAGAGAAGGCGTGCAGCGCGACCTGCTGCCGCTGGTGGAAGGAACAACGATCGTGACCAAGTATGGTCCGGTGAAAACCCAGCATATCCTTTTCATAGCAGCCGGTGCGTTTCACGGGGCGAAACCTTCGGATCTGATTCCGGAACTCCAGGGACGTTTCCCGATCAGAGTGGAGCTTGGAAGCCTCGGAAAAGAAGACTTCATCAAGATCCTGAAAGTACCTAAAAATGCGCTCACCCGCCAATACCAGGCACTTCTTGCCACCGAAGGAATTGAGCTTGAGTTTACACCAGACGGGATTGATGAGATCGCCGAAATCGCCAGGGAGGCCAATGATAAAATGGAAAACATCGGAGCCCGCAGACTTTATACAATCATGGAAAAACTGCTGGAAGAACTCTCATTTTCTGCTCCGGACCTGGCTAAAGAAAAAATCACAGTCAACAGCGAGTATGTAAAAAACAAACTGGAAGCGTTTGTGAAGAATACGGATCTTGGAAAATACATACTATGATCTGTTTCTTTAGTAAGGGCGCAGCATGCTGCGCCCCTGCGGTATGCGTTTTATGAATAATCCTCTTATCGACAAATTTGCCCGCCTGATCTGGGAAAAAAATAAAGTCATGAATCTCGTAGGATTCAAGGACTTCGAAACATTTTTTACAGAAGGCATCTCTGACTCGATTTTCACAATGGAACTGGCAGCTCGTTTTTTCAATGGCAGCGGGCGCATCCTGGATATAGGAACAGGTGCCGGCATTCCAGGAATTATTGCAGCCATCTTTTTTTCAGGGAGCAGGGTCACACTGGTGGAGTCTCAGAGAAAAAAAGCGGAATTCTGCAGAACTGCAGTGCAGGAGCTTGAACTGCCTGACTGTACAGTCAATCAGATCAGAGCCGAGGAATTCGACGGTTTTGAATGCTTTGATCTGGCTTTCTGCCGTGCGGTTTCGTCACTTCCGGTTACACTGGAGTACACAATACCCTTTCTTAAGATCGGTGGAGTGTTTATCGCACATAAGGGAACTAAAGCCGAGGCTGAACTCTCCGGCTCTCTGCAGGCTCTCAAACTGCTGAAAGCTGAATTGCTGGAGAAGGCGGTCCAGGGAACTAAGGAATATCTGGTGTTCAAGAAAACCGGACGCTGCCCCAAGGGTTACCCGCGCCGCACCGGCATACCCGAGGCCAAGCCACTGAGCTAGCAACAACAATTCACCTAGGCAGATCAAAAATGGCCGGATGCGAGGCGTTCCAAGCCTGAGGAGCGGAGTGTACCTAAAAGTACATGGAGTGACAAAGGCGAGGAACAACGAAGCAGACGATCGTTTTTCAGCTGCCTGGTACGTGGGACTTGACAAGCAGGTTCCAGACCAGACTGCATCAGGCTCTATTGAGAGATTTCAAGCCAGTATCCGGTCTCTAAAAAAATGATTGCGGGCATTGCCGGGGGCCTCTATAATTTGTGGGATATCGTTCTTTCAAACTTATACATAGATTGTAATGGAGGGTACCGTATGGAAAGCTACTGCCGGATCTGCGGAATTCTTCTTGAAAATATTTCCCCTGAAGTCAAGTGCTGTGAAGAAGCCATCTGTAACGAGCGGTTTCAAGCGCTGATTCTCGGGGAAGAAGCGAAGAAGAAAAAGAAGAAAACTGCCAGAATGAGATCCCTTGAAGTACAGTTCCGCCCCTGGAGTTCCGGTTGCATCGACAATCTTTATAAAAACATGCTCTCCTCCTGGCCCCCTGAAAAAACTGCCAAAGAGACCAACCGTGACCTGGAGGAAATCAAGAAAATGATGTCCAGAATCAATGACGAGGGCTTTGACAAAATTTACTATGAACTGCTTGAAAACGAAAAGGAGATGAAGAAGCGCAACCGCAAGAACGCCGAAAGGAAAGACTGAGATGAACCGGCTGAAAAAAATCCTCTCGGTGATCCTCTTCTTTTTCACCTTGAATCTTTATGCCGGAGATCGTCTGTATCTCGCCATACTCTGGCATCAGCATCAGCCTTATTACTATAATCCAGCCACTGACATGTTCAGCATGCCCTGGGTCAGGCTGCATTCGATCAAAGATTATTTTGACATGGCCAAAGTCCTGGAAAAATTTCCTGGGGTGGAGATCAATTTCAATCTGGTTCCCTCTCTTCTCCAGCAGATCGAAATGTATGGAAATGGAAAAATGGATTATCTGATGACACTGCACAGGAAAAAGGTCGGAAATCTTTCTGATGATGAACGGTTTTATCTGATCGAGCGCTGTTTCGACATCAGCTGGGATAAAGTGATCGCGAATTTTCCGAATTACAAAAAACTGCTGGACAGGAGGGAAAAGCTGAAAAAATCAGAGGCCTCCAGAAGCAAACTGCTGTCGGCATTTAACAGAAATGACCTGCTTGACCTGCAGGTCTGGTTCAATCTGGCCTGGTTTGATCCGTGTTTCAGGGAATCACAGCCGCTGGTTTCTTCACTCCTGAAAAAAGGTGAGAGATTCACTTTTTCTGAACTTCAGCAGCTTCTGGACCTGGAACTGAAGATCATGGGCGAAATCATACCCTTGCACAGGACCCTTTTCCAGCGCGGCCAGATCGAGCTTGTGACCACGCCTTTTTACCATCCGATCCTTCCTCTCCTTCACGATATCAGGGACGCCAAAACCGCAATGCCTGATACGGAACTGCCGGATTATGAAAACGCCGATTCCGTTGCCTGCGACCAGGTTTCCCGCGCAGTGCGCTTTTTTTCCTCCAGGTTTGGCAAGAACCCCCAGGGAATGTGGCCTGCGGAAGGGTCTGTCTCTTATGGTGTGCTTCCAATTTTTGAAAAAAATGGTGTGAACTGGGTGGCCACAGACGAAAAAGTACTTGCAAAGACCATTGACAAATACCCGCACCGCACTGACGGAAAAATGGAAAATCCGCAGGATTTCTGCACCCCCTATCAGATTTCGATCGGAAACGGGAAAAAGATCGCTATTGTCTTCAGGGATACATATCTCTCGGACAAGATCGGATTCGATTATTCCGGAATCCCCGCCGAACAGGCAGTAGAGAACTTCATGGCATATCTTGCGGACATCCGTGAAAAAACCAGGAAAGAAGACCGGAACTGCCTGGTCACAGTGATCCTTGACGGCGAAAATGCCTGGGAGAATTACAAAAACGACGGCCATGATTTCCTGGAGCTTCTCTATGCCACAATTTCAAAGACTGCCTGGCTCAAAACCACCAGGATCAGCCCTTATATCCGCTCCAATGCGAGCAGCCTGCCTGTGCTTAACCATCTCTGGCCCGGGTCCTGGATCAATGCGGATTACAGCACCTGGATCGGTGAGCCTGAAGAAAACAATGCCTGGAAATACGCGTTTGAAGCTTTACGCAGATATCGACAAAAATCTCCCGGACTTTCTGAAGAAAAAGCTGAAGCGGCTTATCAGGAATTGCTGGCTGCCTTCGGCTCGGACTGGTACTGGTGGTATGGAGACGACCAGGATTCCGGCAATGATTCTGCCTTTGACGACCTGTTCCGCTCCCATCTGGCCTGTTTCTATAAAACCATCGGAGAAGAACTCCCCTCAACTCTCAAAACCACGCTGCTGAAACCCGCAACCGGAATTTCCGGTCAAAGCTCCACTATGAAGCGGAGTTTCAACGAAGAAAAGACTATCATGGAATCTGCTGATCCTGCTTCTGACGACTATGGCGCTGGAACCATCGTTTATCCAAATAATTCAGTCTTCACGAAAGGCAGCTTTGACCTCAGGGGTCTGAAAATCACTGATTCAGGCAATGATTACAGATTCATTATCAGCTATGGCTCTTTAACCAACCCCTGGAATTCCAGAGCCGGATTTTCCGTCCAGACCACGGACATATATTTCTGCGGCAAAACCGGTCACCAGGACTTACTGCCCGGGCGAGGGGCAAGTTTGAAGACAGGGGGCTGGACTTACTGTGCAAGAATCGAGGGCTGGGAATCGAGGCTGTTCACTGAGAAGAACGGTAAAATCGAGGAATGCCTGATTCTCAAGCCTGAACTGAGTTCAAGCAACGAAATCACTTTTTCAATCTCTAAAAAAACTCTGGGGGACTTGAACGGAGTTTCCCTGGTTGTCACAGTAATGGGCCAGGACGGCTATGCGGACGAAAACAACTGGCGGGTGCGTCAAGTCACCGCTAAGACTGACGAATGGAAATTCAGCGGAAAAACCGACACCTGCGAGTCCAGTATCATCGACCTGCTGGACCCGGACGGAGATCAGAAAACACAGTTGATACCCGTCAACGGCAAAGTAGAGCTTACACCGCTAAAACCAGCTTGGTCTATTAATAGGTAAAGGTTCGAGGTGCGAGGAACGAGGTACAGACCCCGAGCCCCGGTCCAAGAACCCCGTGCCCTGAAGGAGCTATATGAAAAAACGCAAAGAATATCTCCCATTCTCACTCCCAACTATCGGTGAACGGGAAATCGTTGAAGTGGTGGACAGCCTGAAATCCGGCTGGATCACTACCGGTCCCAAGGTACGCAGATTTGAACAGAATTTCGCGGAATTGAAAAAAGTCCGCCATGCGATAGCCCTCAATTCCTGCACAGCAGCTCTGCACATGGGCCTTCATGCTCTAAGCCTCCCTGAGGGATCTGAGGTCATCACCACTGTCAACACCTTTGCCGCCACTGCCAATGTGATAGTCCAGACTGGATGCAGGCCGGTGCTCTGCGACATAGAACATGACACCATGAATCTGAGTATCCCTGACCTGAAGCGAAAGATCACTTCCCGCACCAGAGCAGTGATTCCTGTCCATCTGGCCGGCCATCCGATCGACTTAGACCCGATCAGATCATTGTGCGACAGACATAAACTGCATCTGATCCAGGACGCAGCTCATGCTGTCGATTCCCTGTACAGGGATAAGCTGCTCGAAGAATACGGGGACATGGTCTGTTACAGTTTCTATGCCACCAAAGCCATCACCACAGCCGAAGGCGGGATGCTCACCACCGGACAGGATGAACTGGCCGAGAAGATCCGCATCAATGCGCTGCACGGGATGAGCAAAGACGCCTGGAAGCGTTACCAGAAGGGAGGCAGCTATGCCTATGACATTGTGACTCCCGGTTTTAAATACAATCTCACCGACATCCAGGCATCATTAGGACTCGTACAGCTTTCCCGCATGCCTGAATTCCTGGAAGCCAGACGCACCCTGGCCAATGCCTATCACAACGCATTCTCGGATCTTTCAGATTTTCTCGAAGTCCCCACTGAACGGAACTATGCGTTTCACGCTTTTCACCTCTACATTATCCGTCTTAAACTCGATCACCTAAACTGCAGCCGGGATCAGTTCATTGAACATCTTTCAAAGCTCAACATCGGGACATCCGTGCATTTCATTCCCCTCCACCTGCATTCCTACTATAAAAACACTTACAATTTGAAGCCTGAGGATTTTCCGGTCGCCACATCAGTCTTCCAGAGCATGCTCTCCATCCCTCTTTATCCAAAAATGGACCTGGAAGATGTCTTGTATGTGGCTGAAGCAGTAAGGGACGGAATCAATAAATTCAAAAAATGATATATAGAACAACTTAACTTTCAGCCTAATTCTATCACTTTTGTGTCACAGAATGAGTCGTAAAGAGTTTTTTTCTTTCCACCCAGCACAAACGTAGCTGCTCCAATCCCGAATATCAGGATCGAAAAAATGAAGAAAGCGCTGCGCAGAAAAGCAATCCCCCAGGGCAGTTCTTCCCCGTCCAGGGTTCTTACCGCAGTCCCGTTGAAAACCTGGCCCGGTGTAGCTGATTTCAGTTTCCAGAACAGCGCAAAATAGAACCATAAGATCAAAAAAGGACATTTGAGATTAAAATCGATGATCCCTTCATAGAGTCCGGCATTCCGGCGGTAAATATTGTTCCCGCTGGAAAAATCCGGTCTCCATCCATCCTGCTCTGCCCGTGAAAGGCTGATATATTGCTTGTAAAGTATTGTAGTCCTGCCAAATACGATCCATCTGGATACGCTCCAGAATGTATTCAGGATGATTAATGCAACCAGCAGAATCCCCATGTCAATTCCGAATGATTTCAGCCTCTTCATAAGATCTGCTTCTTTTGAATGAAGGCTGAATTCCTTTTTCTCGGACATTTTGGAGGAGATCGTTCTGCCTAAATCCCTGGCTTTATCGCCAATACCGGATTCCCTGAGAAACCCTTCCACCTTGACAGACATTTCCTCCAGAGACTTCTTGATTTTCGAGTCCCCCTGGGGAGTTTCGACATTTTCCTCAACCAGTCTCAGAAGATTGCTGGGAAGCTTTCCAAGCTGCTGCTGTTCGATCGGCACAATGTATACTGTCACAGGGTTAGAAATCCCCTTCAGGTCCTTAGGACCGATCTTTGTTGCAGTGATTTCATTTCTGTTCATCAGAAGATAGGTAGTTTCGCTGATCCCGATCGTGCCGCCAGGGAAGCAGTCCAGTCCTTCCATGCGTGAGGCGATGTTGACGGCATCACCGAAAATGTCATGACCTTCGATGCTGATGTCTCCGGAATTGATCACCACTCTCAGGCTGATCTTGCGGTCCTCAACCTGCTTCTGGTTATATTCCTTCAACAGAAGCTGGATGATGATGGCGCAGACCACAGCATCGGTGGCTGATGGAAAAGTGCAGAGAAAAGAGTCGCCGACTGTCTTGACGATCGTGCCGCCGTAAAAATTTATCACAGGCTTCATGAGTTGACTATGCCGCCTGATCAATCCCAGCACTTCATCACGGGAAAAAGCGGAACTCTGGGAAGTGAATCCCTGGATGTCAGTGATCATGACCGAGAGATTCTGCGATCTATTGCTTTTAGTCATAAGGCCTCCAAAGAACTGATAGTAAAATACCAAAATAAGTTCCCTGAAGCAAAAAGTCCTTGAATTCCGATCGATTCCAAATACAATTGAAATAATACAAAATACCGGGGGGTATAATGAAGCGATTTCTCACGATCTTCCTGATAATCCTGTCAGCTCTCACACTGCATGCTAACAGCAGCGAGAAAATCGCCCTGCTGGAAAACGTTTCCTGCAGCAATCTTCCTTCTGTATCCCTTGACCAGGTTTACAGTTCTCTCGACCATGGCGAAAAGGTCTTCCTGGCCGAATCCATCAAGAAACAGCTGATCGCCATGCTTCCCCCTGATTTTTTAGATAAGGCCAGTTCCTACCTCGACCAGGCCGGCAAACCCGAATACAAAAAATATCTGGAAAGCGCCATCGCGTTCCTCAAATCCACGAACCCTGAAGCTGCAGTCGCCTTTCTGGATAAAGTAGACAAGAAAAAGCCCATAGTGGTGAATCCAGCCCTCTTCAAACTCTATCATGATTACGCCTTCTCACATTACAGAGGTCAGGATGTGGAATCAGTTCCCGCATTCCTGAAGGACGGCATCGGTACAGTGTCCGGACTGGAAATCTCAGACAACCCTCCGGTTCAGAACGTGCCTAAAACCAGCTTCAATTCCAAATATGAGAGCAATGGCCGCAGCATTGGAACCCTTGATGAAGTGATCGGATTCAAGGACAGCGTGCTCGCCAATTCCATGGCTCTCGCCCAGGTTCTGAACCAGCTTTCAAACTACGGCACCAGCGGAACATACTCAGAGATCATAATGACAATCGACGGCAGAAGGTCTACTCTCCAGACCCCTGAAGATCTGGTCAGCGCTATCTACAAGAGCCAGAACCTGGAAATCACAGGTTTCGAAGCCAGGATGGGCGTGGACTTCCTCGGCTACTGCGTGAGCCAGGGCGGTTCGTACTGCCAGGTGGAAATACCCACTGTGATGACAACAGCACTTTCGGGCAGCTTCTCCCAGCCTTCAAACCATGCCGAACACCTGCTCGCAATATACAAGAAGGGCGGCACCGAGCCTCTGGCCCTGGTGAAATGGTATATGGGCATCCCGATGGACAACACTCTGCATCAGGGCACAATCTGGAAGCCAGCCATACACGCCCACTCGTCCTGGTGCGGATTCAAGATCACCCATGTCTATAACAAGCTGCAGTCACTCATCACCATGGTGGAGGGTGCAAGGTACCTGATGAAAGCCTTCAACTCGATTCAGATGGCAGCGCATTACCCGATGAACGGCTATGCTGTATTGGCGGTCTGCTGCGACTCCACCTCGATCCTGGAAACAGTGTTGAAATCAGACCCTGATTTTACCCCCTGGCCCAATACCCGCTCTCTCAAATACGACGGTTTCTATCAGCAGGTCCTTTCCCGCTTCGGTAACGGCCTCAGTCTCATCGGTGACAACCTCAACACCCCGTCCGATTCATACCCTGAGATCTATTACGGCAACTCCATCTCAACCAATTATCTCAAGAGACTGGTGCTGAATCTGCCCTTCAGGAGCAAGGAATCGATTTCTGGAGGGGTATTTGGCCCGACCTATGATCAGCTTTTCAAGCTTTCACACAGTTTCAACGAGGATCTGAACAGGGTATTCACGGATTAATAAGAAAGGGCGGACACATGGGTCCGCCCCTACTGGTTTGCATTATGTGACATGGATATCGTAGGGGTTGACCAGTGTGTCAACCCGATTTGTCATTGCCTTGAAAGGCGCATTCCTCTGAATGTCGGGTAGGTCGTGCTGTCCACAAGTTCCCCGTAAAAAGCATATTCCTGGCCTGTTTCCAGGGGAACATCGATCTCCAATCCTGAAAAATAAGCCACAAAATACATTGTCTGATACCGGTCTTTCTCCGCGTAGTAGTTAGCAAACTGCAGTTCTGACTGCTCAGGAATATACTTCAAATGCTTGACAATCCTGAATTTCAGATAAATCCTGTCCTCGCCGAAAGTCTGTACTGACTCCAGGGTTCCATTAATAAAAAAATAATCTCCCTTGCAGAACAGAGGGATCTTGGAAGACGCGGCCAGGCTGAATTTTCGGAAAGGGACCAGGGTGTCGTCCTTCTGATAAACTTCAGCCCGGAAATCCCGGACTGCAGGTACAACTTCTTTCGCCATGTAATGTCCACGCGATTCACGCTCCATAATTTTCACTTCGCCTTTGAACTCTCCCTTGTTGCCTAAAACCAGATAATGCTCATAGAGTTTCAATTGCTTGCAGGCAAGGTAAATCTGAGTACCGCAAACATTCTCGATCTTGATGATTGGAGCAGAAGCCATGATAAGGAGGGGAAGCAGCAGAAAAAGAAAAATTATTGAGCGCTTCTGCATTGCTCGATCTTCCTTTCCAGGATCAGACTCTGCTGGTAAACATTATTTTTGGGAGGCAGGGTTTTCTTGATTTTGTTGATCAGGTTCTGGGCTTCATCAAATTTCCCGTTTTCAAAGTAGATCAGGGCTAAATTATAGTTGGCCAGCACATTTTCAGGATCTTGTTTGAGAACAGTCAGGAGATGGTTGACCGCCTTATGCGGTTCCCCCTGCTTGCGATAGTAAAGCGCCAGGTTACCGCGGACTTCGATGTTGTCAGGGGCTATTTTCAAGGCTTTTTCCAGGACTGTGGAAGCCTGGTCCAGCTTGCCGCTGTCCAGATAGACTTGGGCAAGCATCTTGTAAGCATCGATATTTTTAGTGAAAGTCATCATCTTTTCAAGCGGATAGCTGGTGTCGCTTTTATGCCCAAGCAGCGCCGCATATTTTGCTGCCTGCAGAAATATCTCGTCCCTGGGCAGGGATTCGTCGCTGAATTGTCTGACCAGAACTTTAAGAGTGTAATATGCACGTTCAGTCTTTCCTGATTGAATGTAATCCTGTGCCTTTTTCCAGAGTGAAGCATCCGTCGCCCCTGGCGAGCCCGCATCTTCGCTGGTATCGGAAACCGTCTTCGTCACTTTCGGCAGTGAGGGCAAAACCATGGATTCCACCTTTGCCCGGCTTCCGGCTTGAATTTCTGAAGTCAAGTCGATTGTTGATCCTGCAAGTCTGTATATTTTGTCGAGGTAAAATTTAATCTCCCGTTCCTGTCCGGTCAGGGCCTCGTATGCCTTGAAATGCCTAAGCGCTTTGGCGAACTGGTCCCTGTAAAAAAATATTCTCCCCAGCTCCAGATGTGCTTCAGCCAGATCCGGATACTCGCGCAGAGCGGCATCGAAGCTGGAAATGGCCAGACCGACCTCTCCTGCATCAAAATACCTGCGGCCTTCATCCATAAGCACTCTGCCCGCACCTGTTGCTGCGGTCAGTTCTGAGGTTCCGGTGCCTGACAGGAGCGGAGTGATCCAGGCTAAAAAAATTAATAAAAAAAATCTCATCTGATAAATATTATTCATTGGGGAAGCAAAAGTCAAAAGTCTCAGCTTACTCAAAGAATAGGAACTCACAACAGGCTGTAAAACTGTTTTCTGTCAATCTGGACTGCGCCCTGCTCAGTGCTGAGCCAGATGTAATTCTTGCTGGATTTGATCTTCATGATACAGTTGTTATACTGGGCGCTGTCATTTTTAGCGTCGCTGCCCCTTAATGCCCGGATGCTCGACATCCCGCTGTCAGTCCGGAATGCCCACCATTTGTCCTTGGCCTTATTGAAAACTGAGAATCCACCGGGAGTGCCGAACCAGATGAAATCACCGTCAACGCAGATTGCGCTCACAAAATTATTCACCAGGGAATCCCAGTAATTTTTCCAGTCGTTTTCGCTGAATTTGAAATAACTTGCGCCGCCCTGTGTTCCTATCCAGAGCGCATTTTCAACTGATGCGAAACAAGTGACATTGTTGCTCTGAATCTTGCTGGTATGTTCGTTGATTTCTTTGATATGCAGGGTCTGGGTGAACACTTCAGTGGTGGTGGCATTGATCAATGAACTCACAAGCTCTCCTCCGCCCGATATCTCGAACGCTCCATCGTATTTGCTAGCCAGGTATATCTTGTTCTGCTGAAGGATAACGTCCACAAGATACTTCCCGCCGAACTTCTCCTGCAGTATCGGCATGGTGGAATTACGATCGAGGTTGAACAGGTACAGGCCGTCCTTGAAGGTCTCGCAGAGCAGCAGATCCTGCGAAAGCTGCAGTGCGCGCACTACATTCCGCGGAGCGCCGTCTTTTTCCTGCCAGACTTTCAGTTCCTCGGATGAGGAAAGCCTGATCAGACCGCTCTTTCCATCTAAAGAAAATGTCGAACCCAGAATGGAATCACCTGTGCTTTCAAGAAAAGTCACAGTTTCACTAAGCAGTCCGTCGGATTTGGAATAGACTCTCCGCAGTTTACCGTCCTGATAAAAATGGATTCCCCCGTCTGTTGCGAAATAGAATCTGGACTCGTCCTTGGAAATCACCAGATCAAAGACGCGGTACTCCTTGACCCAGTATTTAACCATCAACTGCGGCACTGCTTTTTCATCTGCGACAGCCATGAAAATCGATGAGAAAAAAACGAAAAGCAGCATCTTCATTTGTTGATGATGTCCCGGATCAGGTTTTTTGCGTATCTGGCCAGCATATCGTTGTGGCGCGTGAGTTTGACTGTTTTTTCAAGTGCTTCCAGTGCTTTCTGGGACTCCCCCTGTGCTTCGCAGATCTCTCCCAGAGTACAATATGCCGCAGGCAGGTCGGGCTTCAGGGCAAGAGCTTTCTCGATGTGCGCCTGAGCTTTCGGAAAATCCCGTTTCTGCAGATAGCAGTCAGCCAGGTTGTTGTAGGCTACAGCATCTTCAGGATTAAGTCTGATTGTTTCCAGATATTCCCTGATTGCATTATCGTATTGATAGCTGTCATAAAAGGCATTGGCCAGATTGTAGTGAAGGTCAGGGTCATTTTTTTTCAATCTGATGGCATTTTGATAAAGCTTCACTGACTCTTCATACCTGGCCTGATCATATAGAACCAGAGCCAGCGCAGTCAATGCGTCCACCTGTTCCGGACATTTGCTCAGCACAAGTCTGTAATAATCGATGGCTTCGTCCACCTTGCGCATGTGATAGCAGGCTTCTGCCAGGCTCAGATACGACTGAAAATGTGTCGGATCAAGCCGGACGGCTTTTTTCCACCATGACATCGCTTCTTCGATCCGGTTGAGTTTATAGCAAGCATTGCCCATGTTGTGGACTGCCTTGACATATTTCGGATCGAGATTCAGCGCTTTTTCGTAATATTCATGCGCCTTTTCATATTTTTCAGCCTGAAAATAATGGTTGCCAAGCAGCTTGAAATTTTCAGGGTTGTCCGGTTCTGCCTTGATTTTTTTCAGGAGTTCCTTTTCCTTCATTTTCCCCTCGCGATATGACTATCTAATCTATGTTATAACTTGCCGTTCTCGATTTCAACATCCTCGGTAGGTTTGATCGAAATGATCTCAACTGTTAAAATTCTTTCATGCCCATTCTCTACTTCGACAATGCTGCCACTACACCGCTTGACCCGCTTGTCCTTCGGGAAATGCTGCCGCATCTTAAAAAGGAGTTCGGCAACCCGGAAAGTCCTTATTCACTGGGGAAAAGAGCCCGTTCGGCAGTTGATCTGGCCAGAACCAGGGTCGCCGAGCTGATCAATTCCTCTCCGGATGAAATCATTTTCACAGGCAGCGGAACAGAGAGCAACAATCTGGCTCTCAAGGGAACTTCAACCGGCCATCTGGCTGCTTCTGCGGTTGAACATCATTCTGTGCTTGAATCCTGCCGCTTTCTCGAAACAGGTGGGGCCAGATTCGATCTGATTTCCGTCGATCATCTGGGAAGGCTCAACATGTCTTCCCTGGGAAGTTCGCTGTCCAGGGGCGCAGGGCTCGTATCTGTCATGCACGCAAACAATGAAATCGGCACAATCCAGCCGATTCTTGAAATCGGGAAAGCTTGTAGGGATCGAAGAGTAATTCTTCATGTGGACGCAGTCCAGACCTTCGGACACCTGAAAATCGATGTCCGGAAAATGAAAATAGATCTTCTGAGCCTTTCGGCCCATAAAATTTATGGCCCCAAAGGCGTAGGCGCTCTTTTCATCGGCAGCAATGTCTGCCTGACTTCACATCTTCACGGCGGGGAACAGGAGCGGCACTTGAGAGCTTCCACCCATAATGTGGCCGGGATAGTCGGTCTTGGCATGGCCGCAGTCCTTGCAGGAGAAAGACAGGATCAGGAGGCTTTAAAACAATCCTCCTGGCAAGACATGATTAGGGACAAAGTCCTGCATGGCATGGAACGAGTCCGCTTGAACGGTGATCCTGAGCTGAGGCTGCCCGGAAATCTCAGCTTCACCTTTGATTTCGTGGACGGCAAAGAATTGATCGCTGAGCTGGACAGGAGGGGAATCTGCGCTTCAGGCGGGGCAGCCTGCGCAACTTCGGATCCGCGTCCGTCCCATGTACTGCAGGCCATCGGGCTTCCTCAAGACATCCCTCACGGCACACTGCGCCTGAGTTTGGGCAGATTCAACAATGATCTGGAAATCGAAAAGCTGCTGCGGGTACTGCCCGGTGTGATAGAAAAAGTACGCAAAAAGCATCCTTTGTATGAGATGCTTTTTTAGCTTTTTTGCCCTATACTGATTTCATGAACATCTGCAAACTCTGCGTTCTTCCAGAAAATCCACCTCAGATCACGCTCAATTCAGATGGTGTCTGCAGCCTCTGCTCAGACCCAGGATTAAAAAACAGCCTGGAAGCCGGAAAAAACCTGATGCTGGAAACCGAACTCGTCAGGATCCTTAACAAAAACAAAGGCTCTGGAAGATACGACTGCCTGGTGATGTGCAGCGGCGGTAAGGACAGCACTTCAAGCCTTTATTACGTGAAGAAAAAATACAAGCTGAATCCGCTCGCTTTCACCTTTGACCATGGATTTGAAACCGAAGATGCCCTCAACAACGTTAAAAATGCTGTGGAAAAACTCGGGGTTGAATGGATACTCTTCCGCACTGATTATATTAAAGACCTGTTTGCAGAGATGCTGAAATCTAAAACCAGAGCTGTTATCTGCCATCTCTGCTCCATCTGGTATATGCAGCTGACGTTTGAGATGGCTGCCAATTTCAGGATCCCGATCATCATCGCCGGCTGGACCAAAGGGCAATCCAATCTGGGAAGCATCATGACAAAATGCGCCTGCGACATCTCAGCGCCTGAATTCAAGGAAATGGCGGAATCGACCAAAGATTTCCTGGTAAACCGCCTGAAAATGATTCCAAAATACAAAGATTTCCCCAGCAGTATGGAAGAAGTCCTGAAAAAAGCCGAGAAAAGACAGAAAACTCTTGTTCTTTCACCGCACTGGTTTATCCGAAAAAGCCCAGAAGAGTATACAAAAACCATCGAGGAAGAATTGGGCTGGAAGTATCCGGCACTCAGCTATCCGGGTAAATCTACCAACTGCCTGATGAACTTCGTGTCATCCTATCTTTCGTATAAACATTATGGCTACACTCACTATCATGTGGAAATGAGCAAACTGATCAGGATGAATCTGATGACCAGAGATGAAGCCCTGACACTTCTGAAAATTGACTTCAGCGATAGCCTCTTGAATGATATTCTTAGTCACTTAGGCCTGTCACTGAAAGACATTCTTTGAAAAAATGATTCCGGTTAATTGTCATTATTTTTTTCCGCCCTAATCTCAGATCTGTTTTAGTTTCAATCTGATCCGAACGGTACGCCGGTACTACAATCTGACCGCGGGAACGGAAAAACGATCGTGTGGGCGGTGCAGCCCCGTTTCCAATTAAATTTGCATTAAAAATTGAAATAAATTTAAAAAAGAGTAAAACCTATATGTATGGATTATATTCCTGCCGAAATCCATTATAGGGATTTATCACAAAGTAGTGAAAGGAGTTTCTTATGAAGGGAGAATCCTTCAGCGAGTCTCAGACACACCGTGAGGTTCTGGAATCAACCAAAGCCGATACCGAGCCTCCGGAACGTAATTCAAACTTTCTTCACCCCGAATTCAAAGACCTTTTCACCGAAATACCGCATCTACCAGTCTGATTCAGCTTTTTCCGGAACGGATCCGATACTTCATTAAATATTTCGGAGGAAACATGCTGATAGGACTTACATACGATCTCAGAGAAGAATACCTGGCGCAGGGATTCAGCGCCGAGGAAACAGCTGAATTCGACAAAATCGAAACAGTGGAAGCCATTGAGTCCGCACTGCGTCAAATGGGATTTGCCACTGAACGGATCGGCAACATCCTGAGCCTCAACCGGGAACTGGCTCTCGGCAAACGCTGGGACCTGGTGTTCAATATCTGCGAAGGCCTGTATGGATTCGCCAGGGAAGCGCAAGTCCCTGCACTTCTTGACGCCTACAAAATTCCCTGCACATTTTCCGACCCCATGGTGCTCGGTCTCGCCCTGCATAAAGGCCTGACAAAGAATGTAATCCGCGATCAGGGCATCCCTACTCCGGACTTTGCAGTGGTGGAAAGACCTGAAGATGCCCTTGCAGTTAATCTCCCCTTCCCGCTCTTTGCAAAACCAGTTGCCGAAGGCACCAGCAAGGGAGTTTCACTTGTTTCAAGGGTCAACAACAGGGAAGAGCTGGAAGCGTCCTGCAAAGCACTGCTTTTGAAATTCAATCAGCCGGTTCTGGTGGAAACTTACCTGCCGGGCCGTGAGTTCACGATAGGCATCATTGGCACAGGGGCAGATGCGATCGTGCTCGGAGCAATGGAAGTCCTGCTCAATTCCAAGGCCGAATCCGGTATTTATTCGTATCACAACAAAGAAAATTACAAGGAACTTGTGGAATACCGCTCCGCCTGCGATCCTGTCGCGGGCCGGGCGAAAGATGTGGCGCTGGCTTCCTGGCGGGCCATCCGGGGCCGGGATGTGGGAAGGGTGGACATCCGGGTGGACAAGGACGGGCTCCCCAATTTTCTCGAAGTCAATCCGCTGCCGGGTCTGCATCCTGTCAATTCAGACCTTCCGATCCTCGCGCGGCTTAATCAGATCGATTACCAGCAGCTGCTGGAAATGATCATGTCTTCGGTGCTCGCTCGAATCGGGGAGATGCCGCTGGAAGCCCATAAAAGCAGAGCCACCAGAAAAGCGCATGAACTGCAGCCGCTCCCGCTTGCCATGAAAGTGCGTAAAGTCCGCCACATGCGCTGAATCTGCAGCTGACCAGACAACAAAAAAGCCCCGGTTCGGGGCTTTTTTTCAATGTTACTAATTAAATCAAGCAGGCTGTTAAGAGTTCCTTGCAGATGATTTTTCAACAGCCTGTTAGACGCCGACGATCACACTGGATGCCTTGAACATAGCCAGCAGATTCTTTCCCTTCTTCAATCCCATGCTTTTAGCGCTTTCGTTAGTAATCATGGACACCAGCTGATTCCCGCCCGGGAGCTTCATCACAACTTCGGTGTTTACTGTGCCCTCGGTAAGTTTTTCAATCTTTCCCGTAAATCTGTTCCTGGCGCTGGTCTTCAGTTTCGGGTCGTCAGCCAGAACTACCCAGGAAGCCTTGATCAGTCCGTAAGCTTTGCTTCCCTTCTTCAAACCTAGGTTTTCTACTGACTCATTAGTGATCACGGCAGTGATCTGATCTTTGCCTTTCAGATCGATCACAATTTCACTGTTGACTGCTCCCTTTTTCACAGAATTTACTTTTCCGGAAAATTGATTTCTGGCACTGGTCTTCAAAATTACCTCCAATGGGAATTACTTTCTGGGTGACAGTATACTACTATTTGGGAACTTGGCAAAATTGGTTGAAAACAGATGAACAATCCTCGAGAACTTTATTGCTCGGCTGTTATGCCTCTCCACAGCGGATAATCCACGTCCACTTTTTTCCCGTTCTGGTCATATTCAAAGTCTTCCTGGATCACCAGGCTCGCAGCCGGATTCGCTACTGACAGTTTGTAGAGTTCAATGGCATCCTCCGGGCGCATCCGCATGCAGCCATGAGAGACAAAACCACGCTGCAGGTACCAGGCACCATTGGTTTTCTGGGTGATCGGGCCGTGCATGCCATAGGTGTAATCCTGGTCGCTGTTGAGTATGTTCAAGCGGATAAAGGGAAATCCTCCGAAATGCGAAGGGCTGTATCTGTGCTCCATGAAGAATTCCTTGTTCTTGGCATTGAAATGTGTCCTGAAAGCCGCCACATTCCTGCTTTGGCAGGTGGGAGTAAAACTCCTGCCGTGGGAATCTTTGACACCCACGCCTACTGGATATACTTTGTCGAAATTTTCCTTTTCGCATCTGACATGCATTGTCAGTCCTTTCAGAGAAACTATGATCTTGAGCCTGGCGTTTTCCGGCGGAAGAGTCTGGTTGAGATCCTGGAGAGCCTGGATCGGCTGGCGGGTGAGTGGTCCTTCCTGAGCCGGAGCGGCCGGCATCACTTTAAAATCACGCTCAATCGATTTCAGGTCAAGTTTTACCCAGCCGGCCAGATCTTCCTCGTTTACAAGCAGGAGACTGTCCCCTTCGCGTTCAATCACACGCAGAATGCCGCCTGCCTGGATTTCAGCATTGACGATTCCACCTGCGGCAGGCGAATCATAAAGGCGCAGTACTGCATTCGGATCAGCTGGAGCGAAGATGAGATTGTCATATGCTGCACAGATCGAGACTGTAATAAAAATCAAAGCTATCAGTAATTTATTCAAAGTTTCCCCCCGGTTTTTTCAATTATACCGGGAAAAGCCTGTCTGGCAAGCACAAAATGCGCCGCAGCCGTCCACCTGCAGTGGCTCACGGATTTACTAAATCGAATTATTACTTAATCAGGTCGAAACGGATCTCGGAAAGCCCCTTTACGGCTCTGTCAGAGAAAAAGTCGTAGGCAGGATACACCTTGAATCTCCCACCATCCTGATAGGAGCCTGCATCGATGAATAAATACTCCGAATAATCGTTGCGGTTGAAGAGTTCGCTGGCTGTCACGCTTACCCTGTACCCGTCCGCACCCACGAGGGTCAGATAGCCCTTTTTCAGATTTTCAGGATCAGCGGAATAATACGGGGCCAGGATCTCCTTCAGAAGCCTGCCGTTGAACTGCTCCAGGCCATGGAAACCCTTGCCGCGCCCGAAAAACACGGTGGGGTAAGTGCGTGTCTCAAGACCCTGGGGAAAATCAGCAGTATCAGCAAGCAGCTTTTCTTTTTCAAAAATTCTCACTTTAGAAGCGTACAGCGGGGAAAGATCCTTCTGCACCGGGAAAGAATGAGGATTGGAGATAACGGTGATTCGAATCGGATCCGAAATATTCCTGACTGTCAGCAGGTCATTTCCACAGATCAGCTTGCTGGAAGGAGGGATCGGCCACTGTTCTTTGGTTTTGGAAGGAATGATCGGGGAAACGGATTTGGCGATGATGATCCTGTGCAGGGAAGTCGGATAGAAAATCTCTCCCCAGCTCAGCACAACCTTGTCGCCCTTCTTGTTTTCCACAATCACCATCAGATCGATGATCGGAGGAAATTCCTGCTTGTTCTTCTTGGAGAGATAGGATTCCTTGAGAATATCGAACAGGGAATAGCCGTCATAGCGGTAAGCGCCGGTAAATCCAGGAAATCCATTTTTCATTTCAGTTTCCCTGGCCATCAGTGAACGGACAGGCAGTTTTGTAAAGTCGACTGGTCCGGGGTTTTCCACCTCACCGGCTATAGTAAGCGGAGGTACTGCCAGTTCAAATGTCTTTTCATTGTCGTAAAAATCGTTGTTCTCGACTGCATGGACAGGCAATGCTGCCAGAAAAAAGAAAAAAGGAAACAGATAAGCCATGATTTCCCTCCGGATTAAATATGGCAACATTATAAGCGTATCCAACGTTGTAATCAATACTATACAACGCGGATCCGGCACCAGTTTGTCAAAGCGTGGTAACAAGTACATGGAGACAATTTCTTGATTTTATCCAGTTCAATCGTTATATAATACTTTATATAATGAAAAAAGGGAGGTTTTCCATGAAAACCATTTTGATTCTCCTATGTCTGATCGTCACCTGCTCGGTCTCAGCTGTGGAAAATCCGATTTATCTCGGCGAAATCGTGATTTCCGCGAACCCGGCGGCAGAGATTTCCAACCCTGACGCAAAGGTGATCAGGATCGCGCCGGATGACCCGATACGGAGGGTAGAGCTGCCTAAAATCCTCAGCGACGCATCCTCATCAATCATTCCCACCCAGGGTCAGAAGGGTGAAACCTACGTGAGTTTCCGTGGTTTCAATCAGCGCGATGTGAACGTGCTTTTAGACGGGGTACCTGTCCAGGTTCCATATGATGGCTACGTTGAAATCGGAAAGCTCAACCTATTCAGCATCAAGAAGATCGAAATAGTGCAGGGTGCTTCGTCTGTGCTCGCAGGCCCCAATGCCCTGGCAGGCACAATCAACCTGATCACTGAAAAACCAACTCATAGATACGGAACTCTCTCAACCAACTACATCCAGCACCGCGGACTGGAAGGCAGCGCCTCGTTCTATGATACTGAAGGAACTCTTTATTATGGAGCGGCAGCCACAGCCTCTAATTTATACAACCAGCGCCTCAGCAAGGATTTTGTCACTTGCGCAGTTCAGCCTGACCGCCAGCGCAGGCTCTCTGACAAGCAGAAGGAAGACCTGTACTGGGTCGTCGGCAAGACACTCCCGAACCGCCAGTATGCTCTGAAGGTTTCCAGATTCACCGAAAGTTACGGTGTCCCGATCGACCTGGATGGCACAGCCCGTTTTTGGAAATTCACGGACTGGAAAAAGGACCAGTATTCGTTTGAGGACAGCATTAGCAGAAATAAACTGACCTGGCATTACAATATTTATAAAGACAAATACTTCAATCTGCTTGATTCCTATGACGACATCAACATGAAAAAGGAGTCGAAAGGATATGCGTTCCATAGTATTTACGATGACTACAGCCAGGGGATAAACCTGAGGCTGGAAGACCAGCTCAATGCTAAGAGTCAGCTTGGTTTCCTCGTTTACAGCAAAACAGATGTGCACCGCGAGTGCGGCAATTATAAGAACCCTTTTGCCAATTACAAGGGATTGACAACAGACCTGGCAGTCGAGTACCGCAGGCAGCAGACCAAGTCTCTGGAATGGACTGCAGGAATTTCATCAGCCAGCAATATTCCAAGGAATGCTAACGGCAACGCGCTGCCTGATAAGATCAGTACCAGTGATTACACGCTCAGTTTCAAGAAAGCCTATCAGCATAAAGATGAACTATACGGAAATTTTGGGAATAAAACACGATTCCCGACTCTCAAGGACCGATTTTCCGGCTATCTTGACACCAGCGTTCCCAACCCTGGCCTAAAGGAACAGCACGGGCAGCTTTCTACTCTAGGTTACAGAAGAAACATCAGCGGCGTGAACTGCGATCTGGCGTTCTTTCACGACAAGCTGACTGATGCCATCTTTCTCAAGTCAAATGTCCTGTATGACAATGTCAAAAAAAAGTGGCTGTCTCAGAACCAGAACATCAGCGAAGCCGTGTATCAGGGATTGGAATTCAATGCTAAAGGCAGCAGTCACAAGTGGGATTACAGGTTCGGTTTCACATACAACGATGCCAGTGACCGCACTACTGCAGAGACAATCATTGAGAATGTGCCCATGCTGCGCACTACTCTGGGTGTGGATTATCATTTCACCGAGCAGGTGAAACTGGCTCTTTCCCAGTCTATAAACGGCAAATCCTATTATGAGAAAAGCAATGTGGCTGACGTGTTCATTGAAAACGGAAAATACACAGTCACCACAGTGGAACTGGATTATCAGCTGACCAACAAATCGTTCTTCCTCAGAATGGATAACGCGTTCGACAAGGATTATCGCGCCAGCCGGGGTTTTCCAGGTGAAGGGCGCTCAGTCAGCGTGGGGATGACCTGCAGTTTCAAATAGAAACCAGTTCGTATTTCGTGCTGCCCATACCCAGGCTTTCCGCGTAGTCCAGAGATTGGCGATTCTTCTTGAATAGCATTTTTCCAGCCTTCTTATCCAGGAGGTCCAGGCTGGCCTTGTCAATGGCGACAGGGTCGAGAGAAGCCAGCACGCCGAGATCATCGGCGATCGGCTTCATGTTCCTGCCTACGCAGTCGCAGGTTGAAGTCACGTTAATGATGAAATTGAGGTAAACGTTACGGCGGCCCAGGTGAGCAGCATGAGCATATTCCACCAGGCGTTCAGGGAATTTCCTGGAAAATGAATTCAGAAAATTCGGGATGATGGCACCTTTCGGGCAGATCGGGATGCAGCCTGCGCAGCCGATGCAGATTTGCCGGTCAATTTTAAAGAAAAAACCGCTTTTGATGGCCTTCACAGGGCAGAAGAAAATGCAGGCGCGGCATTTTTTGCAGAGGAACGGGATGATGAATGGCCCGGAGGCAGCATGCTGGTCCAGTTTCCCGGCTTTGGATGCAAAACCCATCGCGAGATTTTTAATCGCTCCACCGAATCCGGCCAGGGAATGTCCCTTGAAATGGCTCAACACCAGCAACTGCGGATATTTGGCAAAACCTGCTCCCAGCCGGCATTTTTGAAAATGCTTTCCCCGAATCTGCACTTCATAAAAGGCTTCACCTGCACTTCCGTCGGCGATTTCTATCGGTACTGCCCTGAATCCATGTTCTTCTGCCAATTTCAGGTGCAGCTCTCTGTTTTTCCTCCGCCCGGAATACAACGCGCTTGTTTCGATAAAGCATGTTTCTATCGATCCCTGACGCAAATAATCGATAACGCCCTGGTAATTTTCCGCTTTAAGATAGGTAAGGTTTCCAGCTTCCCCAAAATGGACTTTCAGAGGTACAGTTTTCTCGAGTGTAAGCTTTTCTTCACGGATGATCATTTCGAGCAGTTCCCTGCCTGCCTGGCTTGCCTGACCGGTTTCGGCCGGTGTCTTGAGAAACTCCTTGAAATACACTTTCGCAGTCATTTCACTTACCTGCCTTCAACATCAAAAAATCTCACTTTTTTATGCAGAATCCAGGTCGCGGCATAGCAGACAGTCGAAATCGTGATTATCAAAAGCCAAGTCATGTCGATCTGAAAATGTCTGTAAATGTAAAAATCCGTACAAAACTCCAGAAGACAGAAAATCATCAGCAGTCCATAAATGGTCTGATACTCACGTCTCAAGGCTGTTTTCCAGGAAAAAGGCAGTTCCGGTTTTTCGAAGCACAGATGCCTGGGGAAAAATGCCGGAGTCTTTTCCACCCATGACTGATATTCAGTTCCGAATTTGTCGGCGAGAAAGTGCTCTTCTGCAAAGATGATCCGCTCGTAGAACAGGATGAAGGAAAGAGTATAGATGAGGGGAGCCCACCAGTTTCTTAAATACAGGAACACCCCCAGACCCACGAAGTAATTACCCAGATAGAGCGGGTTCCGCATGATGGAATACAGACCCTTGGTATTTAAAGTCTCAGCAAGCTGTCCCTTAGTATTCCTCCCGGAAGTGCCTTGGGGCGCATATCCTCCAGTGATCATCCTGACCGCAATGCCGACAAAGGAGATGCAGATGCAGAAGATTTTCCAGCAGATGTCGAAGCGATGTTCTCCGGCAGGATAGGAAAAACTCTGCATAGAAGCAACCACTAAGAGAATCAGGATCAGCGGAAAAAAACTGCGCCAGCGGAAAAGCCAGTTTCCTTCTCTGACAAATTCATTCCCCAGCATTTCAGCCTCAGCCTTTAATTGATATATTAAGATAATTATATCACAAGGCCTCGGCTCATCAGAAGCCTCTAAGTAATTTTCTTTTCGGATTAGTTCTGTTTCAGACAGATGAGTAAATTAATGATTATTTTCACTGAAATTCTGGATTTCAAGGCTGGCTTCTATAGTCCGGCTAGTATCGGAGAATTCTGTTTCCTGCGCAGGTATGCTCCGGATCTCCAATGCTACAAGCCCCGCGATCACCTGGTTTCCCCTGGTGTTGCAATGCATGTCTGGCAGGAAATAATCCCATCGGTTTCCCCCGCTGCCGCTGAGCCGGCTGAATTCGCTGCACACATCCACGAAACGGAGCTTGAGCTCGGCTGCCTTCTTACGGAGTACCGGATTTTCGAACAGTGGATAATTAAGAAATATCGGCTCTGCTCCATATTCCCGGCAGAGCGCAGCAATCCGGGTAAGGTCCGCAGCCAGCCAGTCTGCCACCTTGAGATATTGAAAATTACCATTTTCATTGCGTGAGCGCAGCCACCCGGCAGCTTCCCTGTGCCCGGATGCTTCGAGCGTGTCTATGAAACCCCGGTACTCCACCCAGTCGCTCGCCGAAACTCCAAGACTGGACAGGGCGCTGAAATTTCTTTGATTCAGTCGTACTGCAGCCAGAAAATGCTCCTGCGCCTGTTTCAAACAGCCTTCTTCATGGGAAAGACAGGCGATCATTCCCAGATTCTGCCTGATGCGGCTCATCTCCCAGTCCATCGCGACCCCTCGTTCCAATGCCTTGTTAAGCCATACCCGCGCTTCTTCCATCTGCCCGCTGTGGAGGCACAGCTCCCCCAACGCTGAATAATTCAGGGAAAGTTCCGGTTCGCAACGGATTCCCTCGAGAAAAAGTTCCCTCGCCGCAGACGGATTCCGGCATTCGATCAGGTGCAACCCCAGGAAATGGCAAGCCAGGCCGTTACCCGGATCGATTTCCCTTACCCGTGTAAGCCAGACGCCATCGCTCTCGGGACCTTTCAGGATCAGACCTGCGCAGCCCAGACCAAGCATGGCGGCGGTGTTGCCCGGATCCATGGTCAGCGCCTCACGGAAAGCTTCAGATGCTGTCAGCGCCGACCCGCGCAACAAGCGGCTGTATCCGCTGCCGACGAAGAACAGTGGATGTTTCCCGCGGACAGCGGATACCTTGTCAAAATGGCGCTCCGCAGTGTCCAGTTCACCCCGCATGATATAAGCAAAGCCGAGGGCGAACAGTTCTTCCGTGTCCAGGCGCTTTCCGTCACACGCTTCGAGGGAAGAGATTTTCCTGCTGCGCACCAGGTCCCAGATTCTGCCCTGTCTGCGTGGAAGATCGATGTCGCAGCCCCTTTTCCCGGTCAGAGGAGCGGCAGAAGGAAGAGATTCTCTTCCCATTATGGAATAAAGTCCCCGCTCCCATGCCACACGGAGATTGAGCGGGAGAGACAGCGGATCGAGCAGCTCAGCAGCCTGGCGTTTCAGCATCACAGCCAGGCGAAAAGTGCGGCAGTGCAGACTCAGAAAGTTCATAACCCATCCCCTGACACTTTGCTCAGGCTGCATTCCCTTGGGATTATGGACATTCGCCCCGCCGGTCATCACAGTCACGAACTCCGGACGATACTTACGCAGCGCTGGTTCAAGACTTTCGAGCAGCATCCGCGAATTGCTGGCGCAGCGACCTGCATTCACCACCTGGAATTTTCCACCTGAAGCATTGAGAATCGTTTCCAGCTGCGCGGGAAAATCCTCACCCGGATTCATCCCCCAGCCGTAAGTAAAGGAATCGCCGGTGCAGAGAATCATGCGATAGCCGGCCTTGCGGCTGCCTGTTTCAGGTCTGGGGGAATCGTAGAGCGCTCCCAGCAGTCGAATCGACAGCTCCAGAAACAGGACGGCAACTACCGATCCGCATAACAGGGCCTGCATTCGTTCCTTCATTCAGAATGCTCCTCGATCTTGGCGAGCCAGGACTAAAAAAGAACCGGTAAAAAATGAAGGCATGACACCCACAAGTGCCCAGTATAGCACAGAACGAGAAAATAGACAGGCATCCTGGTTTTACTCAACGGTTAGCCTAAATTCATTGCCAAAACTCAATTCCCGGATATAATTAATTCAACACAACCAGCTTTGGAGGAGAAATGAAAATCAGACTTTTTTTGATCTCGGTCTTCGCTATAATTTTATCTGCAAGCATTCTGTCTGCCCGTGAGCGTACTTTCCGTTCCATGGGTGTAGGCAAATTCGTCAAACCCGAAGAATGCATCGATGTCTCGGATGCAGGCACATTTTATAAAATCCTGGAAAACGCCGGACTCAAAGGTTGCGGGCTGTATCTGGACGGGGATGCCTCTATCTCAAAATTCAAACCAGACCAGCTGATCGATTACATGTACTTTACAGGCCATGGGAATTTCGGATATTTCTGGATCGCCAACGGATCAGACGAGAAAGCTGTCAAAGCTGAAGATCTTGGCGATCTGAACTCCAATGTGCGTCATTTTGCTGCCGCTTCCTGCGATACAGTGAGCAAGATTGCAGACTGGAAATCCTGCTTCACCGGTCGGCTGCAGTCTTTTTGCGGATATCAGGAAGAGACTTTTTCCGGATCTAATGCCCATAAAGTTGCTACCGCGTTTGCAAAAAAACTTACCAAACTCAGTGAAGATGCCTCAGGCCAGGCAGTAATCGAAGCCTGGGCTGATGCCAACTGGTTTTCAAGCTACACCAAGAAATGGACAGGCATCGGCTACAGCGGAGAGGATAAAAAACTGTATTTCTGGTACGCCAAAGGCGACCAGATCGAATCTGAAAGAAACGCAGGAAAAACATCTCTTTCCTATGCCGGAGGCCGCCTGCAGGTAGCCTGCCCTGTCGAAAATCGTGCAATTCAGAAATTCCACAAGATCACGGCTAAATCCGGAAAACTTCCAGGCATGGATATCTTGAACAGAAATTCCGGAGTCCAAAACCTCGCTTCAGGAGCTGTCTTGTATTCAAGGAAATTTGATTTCACCTCAAGTGTCAGTGAAGCAGAAGCCCTAAAGCTCGCAGAGGATTTTCTGGAAAAAAACGGCGGAATTCCCGCTGATTTCGAAAACCGTCAATCACAACCAATCTGCCGCAATGATGAATCAGAAAACGAACAGATAGTCGGCTGGAGCATTTCATATGACAAAAATCTGGATGGGATCCCTGTAGCAGGTCCGGCAGGCGAGAGCATCAGAGTGCTGATTTCAGGCAGCAGTGTGACCGGCTTTTTCCGCCTGAACCGTGAAACAAGTTCAGACCGTTCTCCGGTTTCAATCCTCCCTGTCCGTGAAATCCTGGCCCTGGCAGCAGATTCCATCGTCAAATCAGCCAGAACAACAAAAAACCTGATGATCACAGACATCGAAACCGTCTATCACAGCCCGGACTTCGAGAAAATCGAAGCGGATTACACACCGGCTTATCGCCTGACCTTTGCCGGTGGCGGAACATTATACCTCAGCGCAATTGATGGCGCGATTCTCTGGTAGGGAAAAGGTCATAACCAGACGCAGATGTTTCATTGAGGCTGACTGGTAGCCAGCTTACGCAGATAATTTTGGTATTTTTCCTTATTTGAAAGCAGATTCTCTATCCTGAAACCTGTCTGCAGCTGTGAGTGGTGGATCAATCTGAAACGGATCGGGCATTCAAACCCTGCTTCCTCGAAAACCAGCGTCCCTGTGCCGTCGAACAGCAGGAAAGGCTCTTCAACCTGGAAACCTTCGTAGGAAAGTTCGGTTAGAGTATAGCGCTTTTCCCCTACCAGCAAGAAAACATTTTCGACAACAAAACGCATCAGAAGCCTTCTCTCAGTCGCCATAATCTCATGGATGATGAAATCCTTGATTTCGCTGTCCATTTTGCTTGAACGCACAAGAGTCAGGGCATTGTCCAGGATGTCAAGCTTAGGAATATTATAAAACACGATGAACTGTGGATCGACCCTTCCGTAACCCGGTTTCGAGGCTTCCCCACCCTTCAGTTCACCTACTTTGATGAATCCCTGATGCCATTCCAGTATATAATCCATGAATACAATCTGCATTCTCTGGATATCGCGCCCGATTTCCCATAGAAACACGTTGGTGTCTCCCTTTCCCTGCCACCAGCGAAGTTTCTCGTCCTCAGCCTGAATCTTGAGCCCGCACTGTATTTCATACAATGTTTCTCCGAGAAACTGGGGAGTGAGAGATTCCTTGATGAAACGCACGAAATCTACGCCGGGTTCAATGATCCTGACTCCGGCCAGCTCGCTTTTTTGCCATTTTTTCACGCCCTGAAGTTTGAAAACTGTGTCAAGCTTCGAGAACTGGAGCTCCAGTTGCTCAGGCAACGGATCAGGTTTGATCAACCCTACTCTGAGACCGCCAGTGACCGAGATGTTAAGCAGCCTGGAGAGCATCCCGTTGATCAGAAGGTCAATCTCAAACTGGGGAAGGAAACGCTGAGACTTCCTTTTTTCCCTGAAAACCGACTCGATCAGTTTTTCCCTGTCCTGATGCTGCCGTTTGGCCAGAAAATCCAGTAACTTTTTGAACATTTGATCAGTTTACCCCAGAATCCGGAACTTTGCGACTTAGAATTTTTTTCTGACTCCGATCTTCAGCTGATCATCATCTGGTGAGGTCAGATAATCCAGATTGATCTTCCCTCGCTGAAACCTCAGGGTCCGATCATGCGCTCCGGTCTGTACTTCCATCGTAAAGATCCTGAAAGACTTTTCCATTGATAAAAAATTCCCCCCAGTTTCTCTCTTTTTGACTGTAATTTCGTCAATCCCTGCCCTGCTGGCAAGTTCATCTTTAAAGAGGATGAAGGAATTGAAAATCCTGTTGAGGTTTCTGTCCACCATTGGATTGCCGAACAGATCGTTTTCTCCTGTACCGGTCTTTACTTTCACTTCTCTGCTGACCATTCCGTCCAGGCTTTTGACATCCTGATCAGACCACATCTTTCTCAATGAACCGTCCTGTCTTGAGATCCCGTACCTTGTGACTGTAGGTATCTGTTCCACGCTGTATCCTCGGGGAGCCGGCTTTGTTTCAATGCCTGATTCATCAGTCCCGGTCTTTTTACTTACATCAGTGGTTCGCCGTATGACTTTGAGTACAGCGTTGTTCTCAGAAAAAAAATCACTCAGCTCCCGTCCGATAAAAGAGGGTTTTTCCGAAACTGTTTGATCTTCAGAGACCGATTCCGGAGAAATTTCTGTCTTCAAAGAACGATCACGTTGTAAGAGCATTGCGCCGAAAACAGTAAAGATGACGACAAAAAATGTCATCAAAATACGGAACTTGCGAAGCATCTTTCTTTTTCTCATCAGCTCTGCCTGAATCCAGTCTTATTTCCAGAACTTGTCCAGCTCCTTCAAGAGTTCATCATGCTTGAATACCCACCCCTCAATCTCCAGGAGGATCTGCTGCGAAATGCCGAAATAATCCGCAATCTCACTCATCAGCTCGTTCTCAGTGCGGGAAAAAGAACGGTCGGCATATTCCATGGATACCAATTCCAGCAGGAGTTGCACCTGAGCCTTTCGATTGTCAAAAGGGCTCAGCAACCGCTCCAGGTCAAAATTGACCAGCGTATCACCCGGGCAAAATCCCGCTTCTTCGCACATCAGTTCCAATACTTTCTTCTCCTCAGCAGTCACTTTGCCATCGGCTTGAGAGAGTTTATGTGCGATTGCCAGGAACGCTTTCTTCTGAGTGCCGTCAAAATACTTCAGAAACACAGTGCCTCCTCATGAATTGATGCAAAGATGTTATCAAATCAGGAATAGAGCCACAATAGTGCCGGAATTGATTCTTTGACTGGCCTGGAAAGCCCATCAACATTATATAGCGACATAATGTATTTCCAGGTTTACCTGTATTTACCGCGGTAATCCCCTCTTTATTGTTTACATATTTATAAGCTTGCACCTCTAACCCTATTGGTTGAGTGGTATTTTTTAACAGAACTTGACAACCAATTGTAATTATATTTCAATATTGACATTGCAAAATCGGATTTTGCAGGAAAATTTCTGAAAGGGGTAAAACTTCATGAACAAGACCGAACTGATTGATGCCATCGCCAAGAGGAGCAGCCTGACAAAGAAAGAAAGCCAGAATGCATTGGATGCTTTCACTGATGTGATCACCAATGCCCTGAAAAAAGGCGACAAAGTTGCCATCACTGGTTTCGGCAGCTGGGAAGTAAGAGCCAGAGCCGCCCGCACGGCCCGCAATCCGCAGACCAAACAGCCGGTGCAGATTCCCTCATGCAAAGTTCCTAAATTCCGCCCTGGAAAGAATCTGAAAGACAACGTTAGATAATTTCTGTTAGGATGTTAAAGGCCGGGGGTTAACCCGGCCTTTTTTATTAAGAAGTTGTTTGCTCTGAGCGCAGCGAAGAGCATTACAACTTCTTAATACCCAAGCATAGCGAGGGTATTCACTTTAACTTTTCCAGTTCCCTTTCCAGTTCTTCGATGAATTCAGAAATAGTTCCCCCGAATCTGTGTCTGGCATAGGATTTATACCATTCAGATAACTTTGCTCCATTCCCGCCTGAACTGTATATCCTGTCGGCAAAACTGGAGATTGTCTCCGCACCGTCGCGACTGAATCCGTTTCGCCGTGCCAGGCGGTCAGCCTGGTTTAAAACTCGGCGATATCTGGAAGGAAATTCGTACTGAACGCCCGGGCTTCCTCTTTTAGCGAGTCTGCGGATTAGGTAAATCAGGCAAAAAGCTGCCAGAACAAAGGGAGCGGCAGCCGCGATGTATCCGGGCAGAGCCACCACAAAAAGAAGAAAAGCGTCCTTTAACCAGGAAAATCCCTGCGTTTCAATCCTGACAAAAAAACCTTCGCAGGAAAATGCCAGATAGTCCCAGAGGCTTCCAATTCCGAACCCTGTTCCGGACGATAGTCCGTCCGCCGGGGTCGCTTCCACTGTCACCCAGCCTTCGAGAGTGTCGTAAGCCTCCACCCAGGCATGGGCATTGCCGTTCCGCCCAACCCAGTATCCTCCCCAGGGGTTTTCCTCAGTAACTAAATAGCCGGTAATATATCTGGCTGGTATCCGCGCAAGCCGCAGCAGAATCGCTGCCGCAGTCGCGAAATACTCACAATGTGCAGGCACTTTGTTCTGCAGAAAGTAAGTGATCGGATCAGCCCCTTCAGGAATTTGGATTCCAAGCTGGTAGCGGTGATTTTCCTTTAAATACGAAGTCACGGTTGTCACTTTCTCGTCGAAAGTGTGGCATCCCTGGAAAATGGTTTCGGAAAGTTTCAGGATCGACGGGTCCAGTCCAGGTGGAATTTCAGCGCAGTTACGCAAAAGTTCAGGGGATTCCTCAGCCATAGTTTTCTGGATCGGACTGTAAAATGTGTAATATGCCGAACGGACGACTTCTCCTACTTTGACTACACCGTTCTCATCAATTTCCACGGAATCGTATGGTGCCAGCAGCATGGAGGCATCAGCGGGTGTGAACATGCCATTCTTTAAAATCCAGTCCGGCCAGATTTCATACGAGAAGGTTTTCCCCTGGATTTCTCTAAACACGAAGCAGTTGTAGCCGTCCTGCTTGTCCTGAACAGCGGGCATGGCCTGCAGCTTCCGTTTCATTGATGCCGGCTGCACCTGCCACTGGGAATCTTTGTACCAGGAATATACTACACCCCTCAGATACCCGGGCGGACTTTTGGAGTAAATCCGCAAAGCGGGATAGTTTTCGTCACCGGTTCTGATGCGCGTCATACTCTCAAGTGTGCAAATCGATCGGAAACCATAACTGGCAAGTCCTTCTCCCAGAACGCTGCCAAAAGCTTTTTCGATCTCCGGACCGAATCTGTGAAGCAGAAGCCCTACCACTAAAGATGCAATCAGAACAGGAACTATCAGATGCAGCCGTAGAAAATCGGAGCGCTCCTTGGTGGAATCTCTTTTCAAAGCCGCAGGTTGACAGTTGATGCAATATAAAACGGCAAACAAAATAAAGAGACAGGAAAAAGTCAGAAATTCATAATGAGAGTATCCATAACGATAGACATTTCCGGCGTGCAGCATCACGATACAGCCATAAAACGGAAGGAATCCGGAAAAGGATCCGGAACGCAGGAAAAAATGAATAACCTGCAGCAGCAGACAGTATTGTGCAATGGCATGAGTCAGAGGATAACGGTAAAACCCCCTGGGGTTCTGAAACGGATAAAAAAAATACTCGATAAAGAACGGCAGAAGCAGCAGCCCTGTCAGAATCAGTTCCTTCCTTTTTCCTATCAGAATGTGTCTGTTCCGCACCACGCCAATCACCGACAAGAGCAGCATGCATCCCGCAAATAACAGGCCGTGTGAATAATAAGCGAAGGCCAGCACTTGAACGGCCAGCATCAGAAAAGCCAGCAGATCGACTCTCATATCAAGTCCAGGTTTCCGACCTGCTCAGGGGATAACATAGTGATTTCTCCTGCTCCCTCAAGACCGGTTAGATATCCGGCAAAATGAGCCTCGCCGACTACGAATACCCTCACTGCGCAGCCAGACTCCAGCGCAGCACGGACAAGCTTTCTCCGTTCATCATCCCAGGCCAGAAAAACGAAAATCAGTGATGACACTCCTTTCAGTTCTTCAGACAATCTGGGCAGCAATGTGTCAAATGGATTGGTTCTCGTTTCATTGATGCAGGCCAGGATTTCCAGCATGTTATCGAGGTGGGCGAGATTTCTACCGGCACGGAACACATACAAATCCGGTCCAGCCGCAAAAAAATCCACCAGATATTCCTCCCTGAAAAGGACTTCTGAGATAGCCGCCACCAGCGACACTGCGGCTTCAAAAGCAGGATTCCCGTCAGGCTGGATTTTCTTTTTCCCGGGCAGATATGTATCAAGTACCAGCGCCACCCGGCTGAAAAACTCCTCCATATAATCGCGCACTACTGGTTTCTGCAGTCTGGCCCAGGCCCGGAAGTCAATCCTGCGCGTGGAATCACCCGGCCTGTATTCCCGATTCCCGATATATTCCGGGGATTCTCCGACGCTGGATGTCAGCATCACTCCACCGGGCTGATATTTTTTTCCGGATGGGATTGACAGTCCCCGCAGGGATTTAAAAGAAGGCAGCACGATCAGTGATTCCAGAATAGATTCACCACAGAAAGCACGCATCAGGTTGAAAGGATAAGTAGTGTAAGCCGCAAGCCTTACCATCTGATAAATTCCCCGCTTTCTGGGAAGCAATCTCAGCTGCAGTCCGGCTGTTTCCCCGCCGGCAAGATATGGAGTACGGTCAGCTGGCTGCTGTTCCAGTTGATCAGGCAGATGGAAGAACTCAAGGTACAGGTCGAAAATCCCTTTCTTTGAGCTGTTTTTGACCCGGAAATTCAATGTACAGACCGTTCCTGCCGAGGCCGTGATTTTTTTTTCCCGGCTGACTTCCACTTTCCTTCTATGAGTAAACTGATAAATCAGGCTGACGAAAAATGTAAAGAACAAACCTGCAAAAAGGTAATATTCAGGTACATCCAGAGAAATGCAGGCAGCCAGCGTAGTCAGGATCAGACTGAAAAAAAGCAGAACTCCGACTTTGGTAAAATGAACCAGCAGTGAATATAGAATTTTCCGTTCCAGGGTAGTCTCAAGATTCATGCGGGGACTTTGAGTCCGGAGACGATTTCCCTGACGATGGTGTCACCGGTCTCTCCCCCGTATTTTGATTTGGATGCCAGCATCACCCGGTGGGCAAGCACATAGGGAGCCAGCTTCTGCACATCATCCGGCAGGACATACTCTCGTCCGGATAGAAAGGCTCTCGCCTGGCAGGCCCGATTCAGCATAATCAATCCGCGCGGGGAGACACCAAGCTTCAGCCTTGGATCAGCTCTCGTGGAAGCCCCAATCAACACCATGTAACGGACAATATTGTCGTGTACTTTTATATTCCTCACAGTCCTCTGAATTTCAATCAGTTCTTCCCTGGAGGTGACAGCTCCGATGCATTCCACAGGAGACTTGTCGCTGTGGCTGTGGATGATGGAAAGTTCGGTTTCAGGGTCAGGGTACCCGATTTCAATCCTTACCAGAAAACGGTCCAGTTGAGCTTCAGGCAGTGGATATGTACCGTGGAATTCAACGGGGTTTTCGGTGGCGATCACCAGAAACGGTTCAGGCAGTGCATGCCGCTCACCCTCGATCGTAGCCTGTTTCTCATTCATTGCTTCCAAAAGAGCGGACTGTGTGCGGGGCGATGCGCGGTTGATTTCGTCAGCGAGCAGTACATTGCAGAAAACAGGTCCTTTGCGGAAATAAAATGTGCCGTCAGCAGGGTTGTAAATCGTAGATCCAAGTATGTCGGCTGGCAGCAGGTCGGGTGTGAACTGGATCCGGTGAAATGTCGCGTCGATCGAAAGTGCAAGAGCTTTAGCCAGAGTGGTTTTTCCGACTCCAGGCACATCCTCGAGCAGGATCGAGCCGGCGGATGCCAGAGCCACTGTCACAATCTCAATACAGCCGCTTTTTCCCTGGATGACTTTTTCCAGATTCTTCGAAACTGCAATCAGTTTTTCTCTGCAATCCCGGAATTTTTCTTCCATCAGTATTCCTCGTTGATAAAACGACTGTGGATTCCGTGGAAAGTGCAGAGCAGAGAATCCTCTTTCGGGTAGAAATAATACTTCCCTCCTGCCGGACAGCGGGGAAACTTCCGGTCTTTCAGGTAAGGGCTGAGACTGCTTTCAAGATCATCGACAGCAACTGATCCTGCAATTGCCTGAGCGCCGTTATCCACAAGGTACATTTCCAGTGCGTCCAGAAGGTCCAGCTGGAACTTGAGACAATCCCCGCGGTCGATTTCCTGTTTGTGTTCGATCCTGTCGCGGTTGTATCGGCAGACTGGATCAGTGGCGCCGTGTTTTACCAGCAGAAAAATGATTTCGCAGAATTTTTTTCGGATGGCCAGAGAAAGCGGTGTATCGTCCTGCTGATTCCTGGCATTGACATCAGCCCCTGCGATCAACATTTCCTTCACTCTGTATGTGACTCCAGTGTCCACAGCTGAAAACAGGTCGTCTTCCAGTCCAGCGGCTGATAAACAGATCCCGGCCAGTAATAATATCAAGGAAATTTCTTTCATGATCCCTCCGGTACAGGCATTTGATAACAGTCTAACAGAAATCTTCCTCAAGATGAAGCGGCAGAGTGCATCACTTTCATGATTTTGTGCAATTCAAATCTCGTTGAAGAGGAACCGGCTTGGTGTGGTCAGAAGACCGTGCTTGAAAACAATCTGCAACTTCCTGCCCCTTGCCAGAAAACTGAAATTGTCAAGTACCTGCTTCTGGAAAAGATATGACTCAATCAGGGAAAGACTGTCAGGATCGACTCCTTCGAAATTAAGCACAACTTTGTCCTCAAGTTCGAATACATTGCGCAGTTCACTGTCAACTGGAAGAATTTCAAACAGCTTGTTCTGCTGTTTTTTCAATTCCTGCCAGAAATAAATCAGTTCATCCATTCTGGAGTAATTTCTCTCGATCTCAAATCCCTCTTTCTGAGGAAGCTGCGTGCCGTTATACAGGGAAAGGTCAAACTTCAGCTTGGCCGCCTCAGGAGGTCTGGTCTGAGCAAGTTCTTCAGAAACTTTCTTGATGGAGTAACCGGTTTCTGTGGAAAAGAGCCAGAGATTGAGACCGATCAGAGCCAGAAACAGCAGAACATTCACCACAGCCTTGAATTCTCTCATCTGTTCATCTCCAATCCTGCGAGCAGGGCTTTCGCAAGCCTCAGACGCTGTCCATCGTCTGTCAGCCAGCGCTGCTCTTCCTGATTGTTGAGATTGAACAGTTCGATGCAGACCGCAGGAATCTTTACGTACTGGTAGTATTTCAGCATCGCGGGAAAACAGCTGATCCTGTCTTCATATCCAAGTTCCTTCTTCAAGCATTCGCTCCACTTGCCGGAAATGTTTTGAAGGATTTTCTGTTCAGGATCGTTCCTGTAGAAAATGCTGATCCCCTGAAAATTCTGGTTCTGAAGAAAACCAGGCGTCAGGATCACCAGAAAATCGGCCTCCTGACTGTTCAGGGCGTTTGCTTCGGTCTCTTTCTTGCTGACTACCTTCAGTTCCACGGTCTCGGAATTTTTCGAGAGTTCCTGAATTTTCTTTTCCAGTTCGTCAAACTTAGTCTGGAGAAACTTCTGAGTCAGGAAAGTCCGGTCAATCCAGAGCAGGATTTTCTTCTTCTCAACAGGTGCATTTTCTGCGGTTTCCGTGCTGTCCTCGCTGACAGCGCTTTCATCAGGTAAAGACTCAGATTGTTCATCTTCTTCGACAGTTCCGGATTCATCCGTCTGTTCTTCATCGTTTTCAGGGATGCTTTCAGCAATCGTCTCCGGCATTCCTTCCTCAGCGTTCTCGGATTTTACTTCTTCAGTGACTTTGGCCTTTGTCTTCTGTGTTTCAACTTTTTCCACGTCAATCGGAATCCGGGACGATTCCCTGGAAATATCTTTTCTGTCTGTGGGAGTTGCGGAAACCTTCTGGGCTTTGACTGGATTTTCCATGTGCGGCTTGAGTTTGTCCTTGGCCAGACCGAAAACGTCTGTCAACACCTGCACCGGAAAATACACCTCGTTTTCCCAGAGAATGAGAGGAGTTTTGATTTCCTGAAATTCGCCGTTCACTATTGCTTCCTTCTGCTGCACAATGAATTTTGCGCTTATTTTGTCCGTTTTAGCAATCACCACACGGGAGACTGGGGAGTAATAAATCGATACGCCAAAATTCTGACTGACAACAGTGGCCGCAATAAAAATACCGTCTTGAATTTCGAGTGGTTTCTTGGTATTTACATCGCCCGTTGCATAAGCAATAAAGGTAAAAATTAATAAAGCCGTAAAAAACAGTCTAATCATTCCGCCTGTCCTTCATCATTCTGCTGGTTTCGCGGTCTGCGATCCGATTCTTGATGGTCTCTTTCTTGTCATAAACCTTTTTCCCGCGGCCGAGACCCAGCTCCACTTTGGCGAGCCCGTTCTTTAAGTAAATTTTCAGAGGCACAAGAGTCATCCCTTTTTCCTTGATTTTTCCGAGCAGTCTCCTGATTTCATGTTTATGGAGCAGGAGTTTGCGCTCCCGTTTAGGGTCGTGATTGAAACGGTTGCCATGGTCATAATGGGAGATATTCATTTCATACAGGAATAACTCCCCTCCCCTGGTATGGGCGAAGGAATCCAGCAGGCTTACTTTTCCCTGGCGCAGTGCTTTGATCTCAGTTCCCATCAGTACCAGTCCTGCTTCGAATTTTTCCGTGATTTCATAATTATAAAACGCTTTGCGGTTGTTTGATACAATTTTAACGCTTCCGGTCTTCATCTGGATTTTCCACCCTGGGATTTGTCCAACAGAATATAATCTCCGACATTCAATGGACTTTCTTCAGAAATAATTTCGGCCTCAAGGATTTTCTTTCCGACTTCCTGCACCTTCACCCGGCCGACGTTAAATGCAGGTTTCCAGTCTGTGAATTCTCCGTTCAGAGGATTTTCAGCAGGCCTGGTAGAACGCCAGACATTGAATTCGCGCCCGACAACGCTTTCTTCTTCTGTCTGCAAGTCATGTTTCAGGATCAGGATATTCCCCAGCCGCTTCCAGATCGTGAATTTCCACTGCTCGCGACCAGGTGTAAGAATTTTCCGCTCCTCCCCCCCGGTCACCAGTTCCAGAAATTTACGATAGAAGCCAATCGAAGCGGTAAGTTCACTCAATTCTTGATTGCATTTTCCCAGGCAGTAATAGGTATACGGAATATCCGGGTCCAGCGCCTGAACTCGTTTCAGAAGAGGAATCGCCTCACGGTAGCTGCCGTGGTCCATAAGCCTGCCAGCCTGAAGGATCAGATCATGCGGGTTGGATTCGGCGAGGAGTGCGAACTGGAAGAGAAGAAAAAAAAAAGGACGCGGATCATTTGGACAGATATTTCAACGGATTCAGGTAATTTTCACCGTTCTTGATGGAAAAATGCAGGTGGCAGCCTGTTGTTCTTCCGGTCATTCCGACTAAACCGATAATCTCTCCGGTTTTCACAGCCTGGTTTTCCTTGACCAGAATCCTGTTGCAATGAGCGTACATTGTGTAAAGGTTGCCGCTGTGCTTTATGATCACTGTTTTACCCGAAAGTCTGCGGTATCCGGCGAACACCACAACTCCCTGCTTACTGGCACCGATTTTTGTATTGCGCGGAGTCGCAAGATCCACTCCATTGTGGAAGCTCATGGTTTTGGTTACAGGGTGCATGCGATAGCCGAACTTGGAAGTAAGCCTTCCTGAAACCGGGAGAGGCCAGTGGAAGGAAGAGTCGTCTTTTTGCCGTAAAAAGGAAAAAGTATGGATGAGCGATGTTCTGGCACTTGCGGCGCCGCCGAAATTGGAGTCACCAGGGATCGCAAGTTTCTGCCCGAGAACGATCTTGTTGGATTTCAGATGATTGGTAGAAACAATCCTGGCCATCGGCACTCCGTATAAATCCGAGATCCTGGACAGGCTGTCTCCGTTTAAAACAGTATGGTAACGTGGCCCTGAAGATTTTTCATTACCCGGAAAGTCGCGTTTCACGACTTTAATTTTCATCACTTCGTCGAAATCTTCCTCTTGGTCTGCAATGGTCCGCTCAGTCACTGTTCCGGAATTCTCCGGGGTTCCATAGCAGCGTCTGATGCTGATCAGGGCGGAACCGCCATTTGCATCCGGAAACACTTCTGGAGAGGGCATCGGTTCAAAACAGCGGGTATAGATCATCTGCTGTTCAGGTTCGTCCAGGACGGCTGCGCTGAGCAGAAAGCCTACCAATAGATAAATTGCTGGAATGTAAAAAAGATTTGTGAATTTCATTGTCAGCATCTTAAATAATTTATCGGCAGATGTCAAGTTTAATTTCGTCTGGTCAGGGATGATAGTATTCAGATAGAGTAATTTAATTCCCTTCGCACTGCTTTGTCAATATTTCTTTTACTTAATGAAAGTCACAATAACCAGTGGAGTTTTGAAACAGGATTCAGGTCAAATAAGTCGATTAATTGTATTTATCATTGCCAGGTAGTATGATGCAGCCAAATCAATCTCCACGGGGGAAACATGAAGGGGATTTTTCTGGCACTGCTGCTCGTTTCAGCTTTCAATCTTGCTGCAAAGGATTATTCCATAGGAACTAAGGAAAGCTTCTGGCAGTTCGACCCGATCAAGGGCGCGGACTCGATGGAGGCAGGCTACTATCAGGCTGACTTCACCTGCCGGAAGATCGGCGAACACACCATCATGTTCGTTGAAGACAAATTGAAACCCAAGGATGAACCGTCGCCTGAATTCATCGACAAGCTCTGCAACAGGTTCGACGCCATCTACCCTGTATTCTCGGATTATTTCGGACAGCCCACTGACCTAGACCACAACGGCAAGTTCATCATTCTGACTGCCGCGATCCGCGACTGGTTTTACTACAGCATGGAAGTCACTGCGGACATGAAGCCGATCCTCGGATACTACTGGCTGCCTTTCAATCAGAGGATGCAGGTCGATTATCTGACCATGGCATCAGTGCAGCCTGAGATCGACGCTTACGGCACCATGGCCCACGAATTCACCCACAATATTTATGACAACGCCAACCCCGAACCAGTCAATTTCATAGACCGTGCAATCACTGAATCGCTTGCCCAGTATGCAATTTATCTCAACGGCACCCTGGATCAGGATTCATATTTTCAATGGGAGCTTTCCATACTCAAGAAAGACCTGGTAAATGGAAAAATGCTGAATGCTTTCGACGGTACCCATGACTATTTTGATATCGGGAATTCCGACACCCACCACTGCTATGCAGTCAGTTACTATTTTCTGCATTATGTTGCGGATTATCTGCTGGCCTCCCGCGAAATGAAAATGGAATTCTTCGAGACCCTGATCAACGAAAAAGTCAATGACACATCCATGAACAAGATGACCAATGCCCTGATAAAAATGGGATTGATCAAGGACGCAGCAGGATTCAATGATTTTTACTTTAAAAATTTCAAGGACTTCCTCTTTAAATATTTCAACATCGCAAAAGGACAGTGATGGAAGCTCTTTCAGTCAGAGATCTGCGCAAAAGCTACGGCAAGATAGAGGCAGTCAAAGGCGTCAGTTTTGATGTGAGGCAGGGAGAAATTTTCGCCTTGATCGGACCCAACGGGGCAGGTAAATCCACCACGCTCAAAATCATCGCCACTCTGCTCACTCCGGGTTCAGGCACAATCATGGTCTGTGATACGGACCTGGCCCGGGATCCCTCACATATCAGGGAACTGATCAGCTATCTGCCCGAGGAATCCGGGGCTTATAAAAACCTGACCGGACGCGCCTACCTGAAATTCATGGCAGCTCTCTTTTCATGCGATAAAGCTGCTCAAAATCAGTTCGTGGCTACAGCCGAACGGATTAACGGCCTCAACGCACGCCTGTCGGACAAGATCAGGACCTACAGTAAAGGCATGACCCGCAAGCTGCTGCTTTCCCGCGCTCTGATGACCAGACCCAGGCTCGCGATCCTGGATGAACCCACCAGCGGTCTGGATGTTCTGAATGCCCTCGACATCCGCAGGATCATCCGCGAATTTGCGGCTGAGGGTGTTTCCATTCTTCTTTCCAGCCATAACATGCTGGAAATCGAGTTCCTCTCAGACCGGGTGGCAATCATGGATAAAGGTGTGATTTACGAAACCGGAACCCCTGATGCACTCAAGGAAAAATACGGTGTGCGGAATCTGGAAGAGGTTTTCGCCAGGGTGGTAGCATGAAATTTCTGGCACTCCTGAAAAAAGAACTGCGCGAGCTTTTCACTCCCCAGCTGGTGATCCCGCTGGTGGTTGTAATAATCCTTTTCAACTTCATGGGGAAACTCATGAAAAAAGAAGCCGAAAAGATCGAAAAAAAACCTCCAGTGATGATTTTGAATCAGGACAAGGGTGAATATTCATCGCTCCTGATCCGGAAATTATCAGACAGTTACGAGATTTTAGTGTTAAGCGGCAGTCTGGAAGAAACTCTAAAGCGCCAGGCTGTCGGGAAAAAAAGTCCTGTCATAGAAATTCCGGAAGATTTCTCCAGCGGAATCGCTTCCGGAGAGCATCGAACATTGAATACATACACCCTGCTCTCCAATTTCTCCCTCAAAGGGATGATGAGCGGTGAATCCCTGGACGATGTAATGGCAGACGTCAAAAAAATCCTCAGCAACCTTTTGATGGAAAAGCAGTTCCCAGGCGCAAACATCGCGTTCCTCAAAAACCCTGTGCTGGAAGAAAAACATGTGGTGATCGGGCAGCGGATGGCCAAAACCAATCCATATGATATCTATGGGTTCATTTCACAGCAGGTGAGCTTCATTCCAGTGATCCTATTCATGGTGATCATCATGGCAGCCCAGATGCTGGCCTCAGCAGTGGCCACTGAAAAAGAAGACAAAACCCTGGAAACTCTTCTTTCCTGCCCTGTCAGCCGCAAGTCCATCATTATCGCCAAGATGCTGGCCGCAGCGATCATCGCTCTGGCCATGTGCCTTTTCTATATGTGGGGTTTCAAGGGATACATGGAAGGCATCCAGAATCTCGGAGGCGGAGAAAGCGCACACGGATTGACTGACGGCCGCCTTACCTCAGCTCTCCAGCAGCTCGGCCTGCTGCTTGGGGTAAAAGGCTACCTGCTGCTTGGAGTCGTGCTGTTCCTCGGGATCCTCTGCGCACTCTCGCTGGCCGTGATCCTGAGCGTATTCGCAGAAAACGCCAAAAGCGTGCAGGGTCTGATCACCCCATTGATGATCCTGGTGATGCTCCCCTATTTTCTCTGCATTTTCTTCGATATTTCCACGCTCTCGCCTGCCCTCAAGGTCATAATTTACGCCAATCCCTTCTCCTATCCGTTCCTCGCTCCGCCCAACATCTTCCTGGGTAATTACAGCCTGATCGTCTATGGAATCATTTACCAGTTCATCTGCTTCCTAATCCTGGTCTCCATCGCAGCCTGGATTTTCAGCACAGACCTCATCCTCACCATGAAGCTCAATTTCGGAAAAAGAAAGCCGCAGATCTGACATCTGTGCTTAGTTCCAGACCATCGCGATGAGATACGGTAACAAAATTTCAGATTATCCTGCAGTAATATCTTTCATCAACACCAGCACCGTTTCCAGGAGAACCGGAACATCGTCATGGCAGGTTTTGAAGACTGCATCTGCGCTGATGCTGAAATGCTGATGAGCCTGTCAAACATAAACCGCCTCTCTGTCGATCCTGTCCTTGAGAAACTTATTCATGTTCTTCCTGTAATGCACGATATCCACATGCCTGTGAATCATTTCCTCGATCTCGATGCGGATGCGGGAAAGGACGACAAGATCAGGTTTTTCAATGGTGACGACTATGTCAAGATCGCTGTCCTCGCGTGCTTCGCCGCGGGCCATTGAACCAAAGAAACCCAGGGAACCAATCCCATATTTTTCGGTGAAATTATTCTTATACTCGCGCAACAAGGCTATGATTTCTTTTTTGCCCATTGCCTTCTCCTATGTTATTTATCAAAATTATACCCGAATCTCCCGCAAACCGTTACAATCATCCACTCTTTCCTACCAGCCACTAAGTCAGGCACCATCGCGCTGGTGTTCCTTCACCCAAATCTCAGAAATTGTAATTTTTTGAAGGATCGTACCATTTTTTATAAGTCTGAAATGATGGCACGACCTATAGCCATTTGATGGAACAAACAAATCGAATTTTATCGTCCTTTTAGTCGCCTTAACATTATCCACCTCCAGCCTTTCATTATCATCCATATCATAGGCATTTATTTGAAGATGTCCAGAACGGTTCCTCTCAACTATATAACGAGTCGGGCAGTCATCATCAATGCATTTCCATGTGCCTATAAAATCATTGCAAATCACGCCTTTTTTCATCATACCACCTTTCTTTTCATTAATTAGAATATACGGCCCAACTTATTCATCTGTCTCCCTTATCTTTCGGACCGGGATCAAAATGTCTACTCATCATAAGCGGACGCTCCTCAGCCCCAAAGTCAGGCTCCGTCCCTACTTTTCCCTAATTAAAAGAACTTTAACTCCTTAATTTGTTCAGTCAATCCGGAAGAAACACCTTCTAAACCGGGAAATAAATTGCCTTTATTTATTCCCCATGACAGAAGCACACGGTAAAGCTTATTTTTCAATTCATTCTTTATAACAATTTTTATCAGAGTGGACGTTTGCAGAAAACGCTGTTCCTCTTTGTATTTTTTTAGACGCTGGAGATCTGCTGGTTCTCCCTCATTGAAAAAATTAGTAATTGATATTGGAAAACTCTGAGCTGAAAAAATAGAATTCTGTGCTGTAATGCGACGATCTGTATCGATCGGCTGAAAAAGAAAAAAACCGGAAAAAGAATCAATGTCCTGGTCATAATAACTTTTGTCAATATAGTCTGAGTCAGTAAAGCTCAAAGCCCAGATAGCACAATCTTCAACAGACTGGGAATTAACAGCAAAATATGCTGCAACCATTGGATTTCTTGTCCAGTCAAGAAGCCTAGTACATAATCCGTAATGTTGAGCAATAGCAAGGCGTTCCCATTGATTAACAATATTATATGAGTTTAAATATGAATACGCCTTTTTTTTCCATGTTTTATATATTTTCATTTCTCTTTCGGCGTTATATTCATGAGTATCAATAAAATGTCTTTTTTCTTCATCTGATGTGAATCCGTTGCGAAATATTTTAGGGAGTAGTTCATATTCATGATTTGAAACTCCCCGAAAAATAAAGTTTTCGGTATTCCATTCCAGCTCAGCGAAAACCTTAAAAAAATCTTCTAATTTTTCAATAATGAAATTTTGTATCATTTCCCACCTCTCTATCTGGTCCTAAATCGTTGCATCTCACTCTTGATTTCCTTAAACATCGTTTGAATGTTTTTAACAAACAGAGGATTAAAGTTTCCAAAGATTTTCAATACATCTCCAGGTTTTCCGTAAAGATACTTTTGCATATCCTTTACAAAAATGTTCACCTTTTCTTTTTCTTCTTTTGGCAAGACGCCCCCATTGTGAACAATAATATTCCTTAAACGGTTTGCATTCTTGATAAAGGAGATCGTGTTGTTGATTTTCGTAAGTTCAAACTCGGGGACTTTTTTAAGAAATAATAAAGCTCTTTCGATTCCTTTTCCGTGAAGATTATCCAATAGGATTTGCTTTCAAGTTCATTTCCGATTTTTTTGCAGACTTCATTGAGATTGTGTTCAAGAAAGTTGTAGAGGGTGATAAACATCGATTCGCGATGCATCGAGGGAAATAAATTTTGATATTGATGTCGTTCCCAATCGTAGTTATCATTAACATCAATTTGCTCCTCTTCGGGCACTTTTTTCACCCCCTCGGAAATTTTTCCCTGTAATTTGGATTCTCCTGCCTTAATCAACTTTTCGATTTTCTTTGAAAATTCAAGATAGTCACGAAGGTCCGTAATGATACTGTCGACTTCTGCATGGAATGTAAAACTGAATGGTTTTTCGTCTTCTGTGTCACTAGTATTCATAACTATTTTCTCCCAAAACAATTTATCATTTCATTGCCTTTGAATTTTTTTTAGGCTATTTTTCCTTCTTTGATTTTTTTCCATTAAAGAACTGATAGTAAAGCAGTACTGGCCAAAGAGCCATTGAGAGTGGCGCAAAAAAGCAAATTGCAAACAATGCTAATAAACAAATCTTAATCCATTCGTAAGCTCGACGCCACCCCTCACGATGAAATTGGTTTTGCTTTATCTTTACATAAGCAGCACAACTTATATAAAGTGATGCCCATAAAACCCCAATTCCAGCATAGATATGTGCAACAAGATCAGCAAGGTTATGCATATGCAGAATTTTCAATACCGGGGTAAGCCCACTAGAATTTTTAGATAATACAATCAATGCTATAACCACCATTAAAACAGTAAACTGTATAATCCATCTTTTCCCATCGCTTTGTTGGTTTAGTGGAGTCTGAGGATCTGGGTATTGTGGTTTCGAATCCTGCTTTTGTTCTGCGGAAGCAGATGGCTGAGCTTCACTTTGATTTTTTGAATCTGTTGAATCCTTTTTGACTTCAAATTTATTTTGTCTTCGATTTTTTTTCAGAAATTCGAATGCCTCAATCAAATCAGCCATCATATCATTGGCTTTTTTGAATTCATTAGGTTGGGTTTTAGGATCAAAACGATCTGGATGCAAAATTTTTGCCCTAGAGTGATATGCTTCTTTAATCTCTTCAAGAGTGGCATCGGGGCCGACTCCTAATATTGTATAATAGTCTTTGTTCAAATTATCCATAATCCTTATGAGAAAGAATATTTACTTTTCGGTTTCCAATCAGATGCCATTTTCTGAGCTTCAGCTATTTGAGCGGATGTCATCTTTTCAGCAATAATATCTCGATTTTTTTTTGCGTCTTCTTTTCCTGAAGCAGCTGCAAGGTTAAACCAGAAATGAGCTTTTAAATAATCTTGTAGAACCCCTCTGCCATTGGCATACATGAGACCAAGATTGTATTGAGCCTCGTCACTACCCCGATCAGCAGCTTTCTGATACCAATTCATAGATTGTTCATAATCAATTGAGGTTCCCTGGCCTTGGTCAAACATGACACCAAGATTGTATTGAGCATCAGCAAAACCTTGTATAGCCGCCTTAAGATACCATTGCATAGCCTGCTTAAAATCTTGCATTACTCCCCGGCCAAAGTAATACATGTTACCAAGACAGAACTGGGCATCGGCAATACTGCCCAAACCTTGATCAGCGGCTTTCTGAAACCACTGCAAAGCCAGCTGATAATTCTGTGGTACACCCTGGCCTTGATAATACATGCTACCAAGATAGAACTGGGCTCCTGCGCCTCCTTGCTCAGCAGCTTTCAGATACCAATCAAAAGCAAGCTTGTAATCTTGTGGAACACTCAGGCCATGGTCATACATGAAACCAAGATGACGCTGGGCATCTGCGTCACCCTGAGCAGCGGCTTTCTGATACCACATAAAAGCTATCTTGTAATCTTGCGGGACAAGCTTACCGTGGTAATAGATGCTGCCAAGATTGAACAGAGTTGCTGGCTTACTCTTAACAGCGACTTTCTGAAACCAGTTCACAGCTTGCATTTTATCTTGTGGCACACCCTGGCCATTGGCATACATAAAGCCAAGTCTGTATTGAGACTCAACATGACCCTGATTAGCCGCCTTCTGATACCAATTCATAGCAAGCTTAAAATCTTGTGGAACGCCCTGCCCATGGTCATACATGAGGCCAAGATTGTATTGAGCCTCTGCATGATTCTGATCAGCTGCTTTCTGATACCAATGCAAAGCTTGTTTGTAATCTTGTGGGACTCTCTGGCCATAGTTATACAAGCAACCAATATTGAACAATGTTTCTGCGCTGCCCTGATCTGCGGCTTTCTGAAACCAGCTCAAAGCTTGCACATTATCTTGTGGTACGCCATATCCTTTGGCGTACATGATACCAAGCTTGTACTGAGAATCTGCATGACCCTGAATAGCTGACTTCTGATACCAATTCGCAGCTTGCTTGTCATCTTGCGGAACATCCTGTCCATTGGCATACAATTCACCAAGTTTGAATTGGGCAACAGCATCACCCTGATCAGCGGCCTTCTGATATCCTTCAAGAAAAAGTTCTGATGTGGTATGACAAAGCAAGTCCTTCTTGTCGAGTAACATAGTTTGAAAGTCTAAAATTTGAACGATCTCGTCATTAATAATCTTGCTTCTCCGTTCCGAGATCACCTGTCTTGCATGATCTATCTGACCCGCTCTACGCAGAAGATCAACGAGAACTAAGGTACTCACTCCTTCTTGATCCGATATTTGCTGACAATGATTTTCTGCAAGAATGAGCATATCCGCCGCTTGCTGCCGACAAGCAACCGCTTGATTCGCATGATCGGAGGAGTCATCACAATCCCAAGCTGCATGGACTAACGCCCAGGTGGCTTCAGCATAGTTTTTTGACTTCTTATCCAAAATGGCCTTGCACATAAAGGATGAGGCCAGTTCTGGAAAGGATGGATCATTCAACTGATTTTTATACTCCTGGTCATTTACCACTGCTTGAGCTTCAGGGCATGGATCGCTGATATCAGAAGCACAAAATCCGCAAACAGGACATCGCTGTACCAAGAAACCGATAGTAGATCTCTGCATTTCAGGAGGCCGGGTATCCAAGTCGGAAGAACCATATACGATTGTACTAAGAAGCACATGAAATTCTGATTCCATTCCACACAGAGTGCAACGAACTTTTTCTTTGCATGCATTCGACATGACTCTCTCCCGTTGGAATTCTACCTGTTTTTATTTATCGGTTTCCACACAGCAGCAAATTTTTCAAACGAAGGGGACACGTCGTGGCTTGGGAAAGAGATTTGGTCCCACTTCGGGGATTAAGAAGCAGTAATTCTTCGCTACGCTCAGAATAACAGCTTCTAAAGAACGACATGTCCCCATCTTCTCCTATTTTTCTTTTCCTAATTTTCGGACAGTCAGATCTTCTTGGATTCCAGCCGTAAACGTGCCAGGCGCACAGCTTCACGCAGCTTTTATTCCAGCACGGCTTTCGGTAAAGCTTCTGTCCTGTAGCTGGCAATATGGATCCCGTTCTTTTCAGGGTTGAGCAGTTCAACATGCTGATCATTCTTACCTGCACAGAGAATTACTCCCAGCGGGGATTCCGCAGTCAATAATGCACCCAATGCGTGCACTATTCTTTTCCCATACTCCGCCCGCTTTTCTTTCAAAATGTCCTGCCTGATGCGCTGCCCCACATGCCAATAAAGTGTCACAAGTCCGGAGTCAACAGCCCGTGCAACCCCTTCACGGGCCTGCATTATCAATTCCCGTAAATCGGCCAGCAACAAAGCCGGCGTTTTGGCAGGTAAGACAGTCACATCAGTTCGCCTGGTCGGTTTACTTCTCAACATGGTTGGCGCTCCAAGAGTTGAATAGATCCGAATCTAACAGGGATACTAAGGATGGTACTTTCTTTGTGACTTTTTTCCATCTCATTATATACTACATCTGGAGCGACATAACCGCAACGGCAAGGCTTTGAAGCTTTGCCGTTGCGGGATGAATGGCTTACTGCTGCGGCTTTTTCTTGGCTTTGCTTCTGCCTCTGAGGGGTTTCATGCCGAAATTGGCAAGGAACTGGTCTTTTTGCCGAAGAAACCGTAAATCAGTAGTTTGGAATTGAATTATCAATGCAGGATCTGGTTATCTCTTTCCCTATTTCTTCCTTAACCTTTCTTAGCCGCTCCCGGTTTGGGCGGGGTCGAGAGGGCCGCTCCAAACCGTGGGTAAAGACGCAGAGTCTTTGTCATTCTGCAGATCATTTTTATTATCAAACTGATGGCAATAGCATTTTGTGAAAGAAGTAGAATCCATTTACTCCCCGCCGGGGTGTTCAGAGGGGCGGAGCCCCTCTGATGGGTAGGATCTCAAAGGGAGGGGCAAACCCTCCCTTTGACTATATTTGGCATGCCTCCCGATGGGGTCAGGTTGTGGCTTGGGTAAAAGATCGGGAACAACCAGACCCCATCTTCGCCCTAATCGGTGCTTTTGATCATATCCTGGCTGAACTGTATGAGAAAGGCGCAGTAAATTGTAACTGGAATACCCCTGCAGATCGGCCATACTTAATTCAGATCAATAGTATGAAAGCGAGGGGTATATGATCAGGATACTGTGTTTTCTGCTTCTCTGCAGCTTGTTCCTGCCTGCTTCCCATCTTCAGGCTTCTGAAAAAAAGTGGACATTCATGGTCTATCTCAATGGCGACAATACCCTGGACCAGGCCGGGATCGGGGATGTCAGGGAAATGCAGAAAATAGGGTCCTCTGACCAGGTAGACATAGTAGTTCTTCAGGATCACGACAGTAATAATGACACAGAACGGCATTTCGTGAAAAAGGATGAACTTGTCACTGAGCAGATGGGCGAAATCGACATGGGAGACTGGCACGAAGCCCTGAAATTCTTCCAGTGGGGCGTGGAAAACCACCCGGCAGAGCATTACTGCTTTCTGATCTGGAATCACGGCACAGGCTGGCGCGGAAGAGCTCCCCAACCGGTTAAAAATGTCTCATACGACGATCAGAGCGGCAACTGCATCAGCACGGTCCAGCTCAAGGCTTTGACAGAAGCCATGAAAGCAGTGATCGGCCGCAGGATCGACGTGTTCGGTTTCGATGCCTGCCTGATGGGAATGATCGAAGTGGCCTGGGAAATGAAAGATAATCTGGAGCAGCTGATATTTTCCGAAGAAGTGTCCCCTAACGACGGCTGGCCTTACAATGATATTCTGGGGGCTCTTGTAGATAAACCGGAGATGACTCCGCTTGAATTTTCCGTGATGGCTGTCGAAAAATACAGGGCTTCCTATTCAGGCGGCTCGCAGGGGGACAGCGCTTCTACTCTCTCAGCTGTGAATTGCGTCAGATTCGACAGCTTCTCTGCTGAATTCAATGAATATCTGGATTTTCTCTCTACCAAGCCGGATTTTTATGACGATTACCTGACTGCTTTCACCGGCACTCAGCAATTCTATTTTCCGGAATACAAGGATCTGCCTGATCTGGTAAAACTGATCGGAGAAACAGTTAATGACGCTGATATAAAGGAGAAATCCAACCGGATTTTCAAAAGCCTGGTCAATCTAAATCCGGTGATTGCCGCATCTGGCAGTACAGGCAAGAATCTGGCGGCCGCAAAAGGGCTCTCAATTTTCGTTCCCAAAAAAGCACAGTATGACAGCCTGAGAAAGCCGTATCTGTCGCTCGATTTCTCCAAAGAAAACCGCTGGGACGAATTCCTGGACAAGCTGTATTATCCGCAATACCCTTCATTATCAATTAAAAGCATAGAATTTTCAGACGGAAATGACGACGGCATTGTTTCCCCAGGCGAATCGATCGACTTGAAAGTGACTGTGCAGAATCAGGGACTTTCCCAGGCTGCCAATGCGGTTCTGACTCTTTCCACCGACAATCCTCTGATCAGGATCGAATGCCAGACAGCCGTTCTCGCCGAAATTCCCGGCTCAGGGGAAGCTGTTCAGGAAGGGCTGAAATTCACAGTAAACAGTGATTCTCCGCTTAAACAGTCCCTGGAAGTGACAATTTCCGTGACACTGGACGGCAAGACTTCCTCACAGTTATTCAGCATGATGATAAAATCCCAGTTTGAAGTGAAAAATCGCGTGCTGCTGGTAACCGAAAATATCAATGACCGATATTCTGCATATTATGTAGAAGCCCTGCAATCAGCAGGCATCGGCTATGACGTCTGGAATGTGCGTACAGACGGAAAACCTTCGGCCGGGCTTCTGAAACACTATCTTGGCGGCATGGTAATCTATTTTGCACCGCTCGGCTCCTATGTCGCAGACATGGATCCGCAGAGCCTGAAAGCATTTCTCGCTGCCGGAGGCTCTCTTTTCCTGTCAGGCCAGGACTTTGCCGAAAAATGGAAAAAGCTCGACATTTACACGAGTTATCTCCACGCCTCCTGCTCTCAGAGCGAGTGTGAAAGCAGGACAATCTCAGGATGCGGGGACTTTACAGGCCTGGAATTCAACATTTCAGGCGCAGGCGGTGCAGACAACCAGTCTCATCCGGATGAAATAGAGGCCCTCGCACCTGCGAAGCTCTGCCTGAATTACAAAGGAGCAGGTGGTGCCGGTCTGTTTGTGAACACTGGAAATTACAGGATCGTATATCTCGGTTTCGGCTTTGAAGCTATTGCCTCAAAAGAGGCCAGGCTGTCGATCATGAATCAAATAGTGAAGCTGCTCATGCCTGGGGCAAAAGAGAGAATTGAGGAAATGTTCTTGATTGAAAAGCAACTTGCGACAGCTCCCGACGATTCCAGCCGCTTTAAACTGGGTGATCAATTGAATCTGAAGATCAATCTCACAGAAAAAACTTTGATTGGCGAATCCGGAGCGGGAACTCCTGCCAAGCTTTCCGAAAAGCAGAATTCAGTGGCTCTAAAAACGGTTCTGGACTCTGTAAGTCAGTTTCAGCGCTCAGGGATGTGAGATCTCAGGATCACATTCTGCATAGGGCGCAATTCAGTTTGAATTTTCTACGCCCTTCTGTTACCTTGGTTTGATCCATTTCAGCCAGGGAGTGCAAATGAGCGCAGAAAAAAAAGACGATCAGGTTTTTAACGCAAATATAGAGACAGTCTGCCCGAGCTGCGGGCGCTTTGTCGGTCCTTATGACCGCTGCCCGTATTGCGGACGGGAAGTCTATAAAAGACTCTCAGTCAAGCTCGTGAAAATCGTGGCCCTGATCATGGCCTTCACAGGTCTGTTCTTTCTCTACCTCGCCTCCCTCAACAGGGAACTTCCTGTGATCAAGGTGAACGAGGTCAAACCCACGATGAATTTCGCCTATGTGCGCGTCCATGGCATCGCCAAAAGCAGCGGTATGATCAACGATTACGGCGGACTGAATTTCACTCTCAACGACAGCGCGGATGGCATGGCTCTGGACAGCAGCATTCAGATCAAAGCTTATACCGACATCGCCAACAGACTCAAGGAACGCAAACTGCTTCCCGAAGCAGGGGATATGGTGGACGTGGCAGGCAGCCTCAAGATCAAAGAAGGCAGCGTCAGCATGATCATCCAGAGCCCGGACCAGATCAAGATCGACTCCAGAAAAGCGGAAGAGCTTTCCCTTCACGAAATCAATGAAACCAGGATCAATGAAAAAATCCGGATTCACGGAGAAATCATAGAATTGATTGAAAAACCGGGTAAAGCTCCCAACGAGATCCGCATCCGTGACGAGTCGGATGAAGGAAGGCTCGAGATGTGGAAAAACACTTACCAGGAACTTGCCGCTCTAAAGGGTTTCGGAGTCGGCGCACAGGTCAAGGCCGATATTTTCGTAGACCAGTATATGGGTAAGCTGCAGCTCTGGGTCAAAAACTCTAAAAACCTTACAATCATGGTCGAAGCACCGGCAGGGTCTGCTGCGGAAACCAGCATCGAATTAAAGCCTGAAAAAAGTTTCGAACAGACAACCATCGCGACTCTCACCGAAAGCATGATTAAAAGCCTGGTTGTGATTGAAGCCAATATTGAAAACTGCAAAATTCTGCCTGGCCCGAAATCCCCAAATCTGATCACCATCAATGACGGCAGCGGCTCCATCGAGCTGGTAGCCTGGAAAAGCGTCTATGCAAAACTTGTGCGGAATCCGGGATTCGGTGTGGGGGCGAAAATCAAGGTCAGCGCAGAAATTGATAAATACAGGGACAATCTGCAGCTGCGTCTGAACAATGAAGATGATCTCCAGATTGTTTCCGGGACTGCTCAAACTTTAACCACAGAAGAAAAGAAAATCCCTGAGATCAATGACTCCCTGGTCGGAAAAAATGTGGAAACAACTGGAACAGTTTCGAAGATCGAGGTTTTCGGAGCAAAACAGAATCACAAGGCTGTTTTGACTTTCGCGAGCGCTGAAATCGAACTGATTTTCTGGTCTGCGAACTTTCCGGAGCTTCCTCCACAGGTCGCCAAAGATAAAAAACTGCGCGTTTCGGGCAGACTCAACAAATACAACGACAAGCTGCAGATCATTATCGACCAGGATTCCGCTCTGGAGGAAATTCCATGATCAGCATTCTCCTGCATCTTCTGATGATCGTGCTGGGGACTCTGATTTCCTCTGTACTTGCCTGTATTCCGGCTCTGCATATCTATAACGTGGCGAGCGTGGTGGTCGTGTTTATCGCCACCATTTATGCCAAATTTCCTTTTATTCAGGAAGATCCCATGTATCTGATGTCTTTCATGCTGGCCCTGGTAGTGGGATATTCGATCGTAAACACCATCCCCAGCGTATTTCTGGGCGCACCTGATGAAGCCTCGGTCTTCATGGTGATGCCCGGACAAAAGTTCCTGATGCTTGGCAAGGGTTATGATGCAGTGCTTATCTCAGCCATCGGAGGACTGGGAGCTGCGGCGTTCCTGCTCTTCATCTTTCCCCTTGCTCCCACATTTGTCCCGCTGCTCCGCAACGTCATCATGCCGCATCTGGGATGGCTGCTGGCTCTTGTGATGGCTTACATGATACTGTCGGAATTCCCAAAAGGAGGCGACATCGTCGCAGGCCCCTGGGCGCGTTTCTTCGATGCCTGGAAAAGTATCGGCTCAGGCATGCTGGCCATGTTCCTCGCAGGAATACTCGGCATGATCATGGTCTACAGGCCATTCGTGAATGTGGAGATGTCCTTCCAGAATCTGATGCCTGCTTTTGTCGGCCTTTTCGCCATACCATGGGTGCTGCAGAATATCCTCTCCAATACTTCCATCCCGAAGCAATACATCAGCAGAAGCATTGACCTGGACGCGGACCTGATCTCCCGTGGCACAGGTTCAGGTGCGCTCGGAGGCGGATTCGCCGCCATCTTTCCCCTTGTCACCGGCGGCATCGGAGGCCTGATGGCCGGACATGCCACAGCCCAGCATGACGAACGGATTTTCATGCTCTCGCAGGGGGTTTCCAAGTTTATCTATTACGTCGGCTCGTTCTTCCTGTTCTTCCTGCCGAACAATGACATCACCCGCGGCGGAATGTCCTGGATGCTGTCCACGATTTACACTCCGAAAGGTTATTACGAGTATTACCTGGCAATAGCCGCGATCCTGATCAGCTCTGCACTGGCTTTTTATCTGACTCTTCTCTATACGAAATGGGTGATCGCCCTGATTCAGAAAGTGCCTTATCAGAAAATCTCTATGGCTACGCTCTTTTTTCTGATCTTCCTGGTGTTCGCCTTCACCGGGCTGAAAGGACTCCTGATCACTTATGCAGCCACCGGCATCGGCCTGATTCCAGTGGTCTTCAATTCCAGGCGGAGCAATCTGATGGGAGTTCTGCTGATACCTATCACTCTCAACATGCTGGGTATAGGCCCTGCTGTCGCAAAATGGATGGGGCTGGTTTAAGATGAAAGGATTATCGCACTTTGTTTCCGGTGCAGCTTTAGCGACTTTTTCATCGCAGGCGGTGCAGATGGCACAAAATGATCACTCCATGATCATAGTTATCGGTGGAATTTTCGGGATACTCCCGGATACCCTGGATTTCAAGGTAGCCAGATTCTTTTATCAGGAAGAATACATTGTTTCACCAACTTCGGAAAATCCGGATCTGCAGGAAATCGCGGATACGATTGCCAAAGCTATAGATCAGGCTTATACCGAATCCCGCCTCGTCAAACTGAAGCTCAACACCATCAAACTGGGGGCAGACCTGTTCCGCCAATACACTGTCCGGTTTCTGGAAAACCAGGTGATAGTCAAACTTGGTCCCACAGTTAACATGTCCAAAAATCCAATCGGTGAATTCGATCACGACAAAGCCCCGGTCGCCACTGCAGTCACCAAGACGAAGATCCTGCACACATATGAAAAGGCCACCTATGTTGACATCTTTTCCGGCCCCTCTTTTGCCTTCAAAAAACTCGGCGACGGCCGGGTGGAAGCCGAGTTTCTTCCCTGGCACAGGGCCTGGAGCCACAGTCTGGTGCTGGGAGCGATCTTGGGAGCGATCGGTTTCCTGCTATACGGGTTGCTGACTTCCTATTCAGGGCACTGGGATATCGCCCGAATGTATGGCCTGGCGATCTTCGGGGGATTCTCGATCCATATCCTGGAAGATCAGCTGGGATACATGGGATCGAATCTATACTGGCCGATCACCCGCGAGCGGGCACAGGGACTGAAGTGGATGCATTCAGGAGACGCCTGGCCCAATTTCATTACTGTCTGGCTCACTCTGCTCGCCATTGTTTACAACCTGAATCGTTTCTCGAACGAACGGGTTTTCAATTCTTCACTGGTGGAATACATGGCCTGGGCCTTTTTCCTGCCATTGACTTTCATCATTGCGATAGGATTCCTGACTACCAAGATGCTGGCTGAATCAAGCCTGAATGTAGAGCAGGAGCAGCTTAAAGAAGTGCAGGCAGAAAACGAAGAGGAGGGATCCTGATGGACGAAATCATTTATTCCGTTGATAAACTTCAGAAAAGACTATCCGAAATTCGAGGTTATCTTTGACCACCTGAATCTGGAAAAAGACATCACAGCTCTTGAGGATTCCACCAAAGACCCTCAGTTCTGGAGTGATCAGGAAAAAGCCCAGAACATCATGAAACAACTCACTGAAAAAAAATCACTGTTGTCTGAAAAACGGAATCTGATCGGCAAATACGACGATCTGCACGCAGTGATCGAACTGTACAAGGAAAGCAACGACAAATCCCTGGAAAAAGACGCGGAAACTATCTTCACTGAATTCCGCGAACAGCTCGAAAACATGGAGCTGAAACTCCTTCTGAACGAAAAATACGACAGCAGCAATGCCTATTTTTCCATCCATCCCGGAGCAGGCGGCACAGAGTCGCAGGACTGGGCGCAGATGCTGTACCGCATGTATACCCGCTGGTTCGAAATCAAAAAATACCAGTTCGAAACGATTGATTTTCAGCCAGGCGAAATTGCCGGAATCAAAAGCGTCACTGTGATGGTGAAAGGTCCTTTCGCATACGGATATCTGAAGGGGGAGAAGGGCGTGCACAGGCTGGTGCGCATCTCTCCTTTCGATGCCAATGCCAGAAGGCACACCTCTTTCGCCTCAGTGGATGTTTTCCCGGAAATCAATGAGGAAGTCAGTTTCGAAATCAAGCCTGAAGATCTCAGGGTTGACACATACCGCAGTTCTGGCGCAGGCGGGCAGCATGTCAACAAGACGGAATCAGCCATCCGGATCACCCATATTCCGACAAATATAGTTGTTTCCTGCCAGCAGGAGCGATCGCAGCTTAGCAATCGCAACACTGCCATGAAAATGCTGCACGCCAAACTCTATGAACATTACCAGGCCCTGATGGAAGAAAACCTGTCCAGCCTCAAGGGAGAGAAAAAGGAAATCTCCTGGGGCAGCCAGATCAGGTCGTATGTTTTCCAGCCATACACCCTGGTCAAGGATCATCGCACAAACCACGAAATCGGCAACATCCAGAAAGTGATGGACGGATACATCGACGAATTCATCAAGGAATATCTGCTGGTTTCCAAGGGCGGAAAAAAGAAAATCCACGGAAAAAAAGTGGAGGAAGAATAGAAGCCTTGAAATCCTGCCTAGTGGTTAGCCACGCTTAAATTTATGGTTTCAGAAACATGAGATCGAGACTGATTCGCGAAGCGGCGACAAGGCAACCTGGGCTGGTTGCCGCGACAGCCGCGACAAAGAAGCAGGCCGATATCATGTTTCACTCCTTACAGGCTGCCGGGTGGCGGCGATTCGTCTGCTGCGTTGCGGTTCGTTGTCGATGCACCACATCGACGCCTCACCGCGCCTTGCATCCAAATCGCCGGCACTCCGGCTGAAACCACAAATTTAAGCGTGGCTAACCACTAGGTACCCGGTATCAGGTCAGTTAATTGACAACTGAAGAGAAAACCATAGAATAGTATTGCTTCAGGGCCGGGATGGCGGAACAGGTAGACGCACCGGACTTAAAATCCGGTGGGCGCAAGCCCGTGCCGGTTCGATTCCGGCTCTCGGCACCAACAGAACACGTCGCGGAGTGGAGCAGTCCGGTAGCTCGTCGGGCTCATAACCCGAAGGTCGCAGGTTCAAATCCTGCCTCCGCAACCAAAAAAGAACTGGCGGCTAATAACCGCCATTTTACTGTAGCCTTGTATCAGGCTGCTCAAAAACACCTGAATGCGAGGCGCCCCGCTGCAGCTGCAGCGGGACAAGTGGCTCTAGGCAAACAAGTTTGCAAGAGCCACAAACTGAAAATGATCTGTACCATCCAGCAAGGCTGTTCAAAAACGGCCTGCTGCTAGGCGCGCGAAGCTGATGGAGGGAAACGTACTTAAAAGTACGGTGACCGACTGAAGCTGAGTGCAACGACGCATGAGGCCGTTTTTCAACAGCCTACATGGCGAGGTAGCTCAGATGGTTAGAGCGCACGGCTCATACCCGTGTTGTCGGTGGTTCGATTCCACTCCTCGCTACCAAATATCCAAAACCCGCTCAACCGAGCGGGTTTTTTGTTGATCTGATTTTCATGTGCAGTGATTTATGCAGTGAATTTTAGTAAAAAGGCATTTGGATGTTTATTTTTTTCTATTTACTCGGATGCTTTTCCATCCATTCAGAAGCCATTTCCTGAGCTTTTGCAATTTGTTCTGGGGTCATCTTCTTGGCAACATTATCACGATTTTTTTGGGCTTTTTCTAATCCCGATGCAGCTGCCAAATTGTACCAGAAATGTGCCTTCACAAAATCTTGTGGGACTCCCTGGCCAAAGTCATACATGACACCAAGGTTATTTTGAGCTCCAGGCTGACCTTGATCTGCTGCTTTTTGATACCATTCCAATGCTCGCTTAAAATCTTGCGATACACCATCGCCATTGTAATACATGTGTCCAAGGTTATATTGAGCTTCAATAAAATCTTGATCTGCTGCTTTCTGATACCACTCCAATGCTCGCTTATAATCTTGCGGTACACCATCGCCGTTGCAATACATAAGGCCAAGATTGAACTGAGCTTCTGAATAACCTTTCTCAGCTGCCTTTTGAAACCACTCTTTAGCCTGCTTATAATCCTTTGGAACCCCTTGTCCATTCAAGTACTTACATCCTAGATAATTTTGAGCCTCAGGGTCACCTTTAACGGCTTCATCTCGGAATGTTTTATCAAAAAAATCTCCCAAAAAGCTTCCGCATTCAGCAAGACAAGGAAACGAAACAATCAGCAGAATTGCACACATAGCAATAAAACCAAGCTTCACATCAACACCTCGGCCTTTTTTAGATAAAATCCCCGGAAGTGGTGTAAAAAAAGCAGTCTGAAAATATAATAGCCATCGGAAACTCCAAAATTTCCACGACCAAGTTTCAATAAAGGAGCAAACCGATGGCCAAAAAAACTATAGCGTTG